>DAIEML010000073.1 GCA_027349615.1 Ignavibacteriales bacterium
GTTAAGGTATCTTTAACAAAAATTCCGTTGTCAAAATCACCGTCACCAATTCTTGTATAAATAATATAACCATCCGGTTTTGCCGTCGGCTCAAGTGAATCAATTTCCGGTTTCCACTTTAATACAACATTATCATCAACTAAATCAGTGCTGAAATTATTAACCGGAAGCGGTTCAACAACATATTTAAAATTATTTTGAACAGACAAGAATCTCAGCATTGCTTTATAAATTGCCCGCGCCACATCAAAACGAAATTGCGGATCCAAAGCAAACTTCATATCAATAAAATTTTGATGAGACAAAAGCTCAATCAAAACAGCAGGAACATTCGGACGATAAACTTCGCTGTATTGCTGTGGATAAGCATCATTCGACGGCGATTCATCCATCAACTGCCGGCGGCTCCATGCCGGATCATATTTGGAACGAATATCATTTGTAATTTGAGTTTGAATTAAATCTGCCAAATCCCGGCTTGCTAATCTTGAAACTCCATTTGGAAAAGTAGATTTACCATCCTCGCCTTTAATACCATACAAAGCAAGAGTTCCGATTGTAGTGTCGTTGTGTGTTACACCAGCATCAGTGTGAAGCGCAAGTGAAAGATCGATAGGAATTCCAAGTCCGTTTTCTTTTTTGTCGTTCGAAGAATTTCCATTAAGATAATTTACATACTTACTTCGATCTTGTTTATCATCATTATAATCATCTTGAGATTTGTTGAAGTCATAAAGTGAATCAGGAATACCTGCATATTGAAGATAATAGCGACTGCCTTCTACAAACTTGGGACGACCACTCGTCTTTCCGCTGCGAGTTACAATTCCCATTCCTCCGCCGAATCTTACTGCATCTCCAGAAACAATTTTTCCTGAGCTTGAACTTTTATTTGTTAATACAACTTTATTTTCATCAGGATTGAATCCCTTAGAAAATTTGAACGTACCAAGATATTGCCAAGTGCTTCCACCAATTTGTTGATTAACTTTGTACTCGGTTTTTATTCCATCATGTACTACAATATAATTTGCATCATCAACATTTTGCTTTGAAGCATGATAAGAAATATAAATTGCATAATAACCTTCTTCTGGAATATCAGGCATCCAACTGATTGATGCAGTCACCGACAAACTTGAATTCGTTTCTCGATATGTTCCTTTTGTGAACGGATTGTAATCCACAGGGTAAGGCGGATTACCCTCAGCAAATCCTTTTCCACTTCCATTTCGCCATTCGTACTCTTTGGTTTTAACTTGCTCAAAATATTTTTTCGATTTTATATTTTCTTTTGAATCATTATCAACAACAACTGAATTTGTCTGAATATCTCTTTCACGCGGATCAAAAACCGTGGCACCGGCATTTTCAAGCATCGGAATTAAATATGGAATACATATGGAATTTGGTAAAAGATCTTCGACAGATTGAAACAACCGCGGCCTCTGCCATTCCCATTTATCTTCTTTGGAATTATAATACCAGCCATGACTTGGAGCAACAACAATATTTCGATTTAACAATCCGTTTGATGGAATAAATTTTTTACTTGAATTTTCCACAATCGGCAAAGGTAAATTTGAAGCACTTGGGACACGGCTTGAGTCAAACCGAAATTTATCTTTTCTAAAATAATTTGGTATAAAATCTTCAATCGGAAAATTTAATGACCGAATAGAAAATTTATATTTATCAAATTGATTACCGAAAAATATTTTCGCCTCAGAATAAATTTCATTTACATTTTCTTCTCTGAATGGAAGAAAAGAAAACTGCCTATTCAAATTAATTGTGAACGTCTTTTTTGCAGAATCAATTTTTACAGTTTCTACTTTTGTACCGTATGGAATTGTAAAATGGAATTCCCTTTTAGCAAACTCAGACTTGAATAGATCAATTTTTTCATGAACAGTTAATTCTTTCTTTTCAATCTTTTCCTCTTTTATTACTTGCTTCGATGTACAGCCTATTAATCCAAACAATAGAAAAAAGAAAATATAAAATGTTTTGAATTGGTTTTTCATAGAAGTATTTACAATTATATAAAGTGGACTGCCAAATATTTTTCGCTCAATATTCGGCAGTTAAATTTTAATTACTTCAGAGTTTACATTCCCAAATAATTTAAAACAGCTTTCATTACTTCGTCTCTGTTTTGCTGTTCAAGAATCGTTTCAAATGGAAAACCGAAAACAATAACTCCGTAATTTCCTTTGTAAGCAGTTCCAGCACTGAATTGATTTTCTGAATATCGCAAAATTGTTTTGCTGTCTTTTACATGTTCGATGGCATTTGGTGCAGTTACCGCATAAATTTTATCATTAAACTTTGAATTAAAATTGAAACCGATAAACTTCGGGATGAAAGATGAATCGGCAGAAAAAACTTCGCCGGTTCTTGCCGCATGATCGGTATCGAATTTATAGTGCAAAACTTTTTCTGCGAAACTAATATTTTCACTATCAAGCTTTGGTTGAGCAAACAAATCGCTTCCGACATACGAACCTGAAATAAAAATATTCCCGCCGGACTTACAATAACTTTCAATTTCTGATTTTAGCTTTTTCGGAAAAACTTCAAACCTTAATCCGTTTATCGAATCTTCCTTTGCTCTTTCCCAATGAGTAGATTTTTGTTCGCCTAAAATCAGATCAACGAATTTATAATTCTTCAAAGTTACTTCGCTATCTTCAACTGCTTGAGCGCTGACTGAAACAAACGGATAGCCGGCTTCTTTAATCGACAAGCCGTGTACATAAGGATAATCAAAAGTATTTCCGGCAATTACTTTTGCTTCGTAATCAGCATGACTCGCTCCCCAGCCTGGGTTATCATTTGAAATCCATTCATGAGTTGAATCGAAGTCATATTCACTTCCGGTAAAGCTTAAACCATATTTATCAGGAATGCCTGGATCTTTTTCGTTAAAGAAGCCAATGAATTTTGGCGTTTTAATTGTCGCTGGCCCAGCAACTCTATAAAATCCATTTATAATTAAAACTGGTTTTTTATCATTATCCATTCTACAGACTGAAAGAATTGCACTAGGGAAACTTTCGCCTCCATTATTTACAGCGGTTACTTTGTAACTATAAATAACTCCTGTTTTGATATTTTCAAAAACTGCTTTCGGCTGATCAACAATAATTCCATTATCAAAATCACCGTTATTAATTCTTGTGTAAACAATATATTTATCCGGTATAGCCGTTGGTTCAAGCGAATCAGCTTTCGGTTTCCATGTTAAAGTTACATTTCCATTTTCATCAAGCGATGTTGTAAAATTTGTAACCGGCAAAGGCTCAACAACATAATTATAATGATATTGAGTTGAAAGAAAACGAAGCATTCCTTTATAAATTGCTCGCGCAACATCAAACTTGAATTGTGGATCGTGAACAAACTTCATATCAAGAAAATTTTGATGCGAAAGCATTTCAATTAAAACCGATGGAACGTTTTGATTCCGGGATTCGCTGTAGTAAGCATCATCAAGCTGCCTTCTTGTCCATGCCGGATCAAATTCTTTGTGAATATCAGTTACAATTTGTGTCTGCAAAATATCCGCGAGATCTCTGTTTGCTAAACGCGACATTCCATCAGGAAATACAACTTTATGTTTTGCATCCATTATATTATAAATCGAAAGAGTTCCAATTGTTGTATCGTTGTGCGTAACGCCTGCGTCGGTATGAAAAGCCAGTGAAAGATCGATCGGGATTCCAAGTCCTTTTACTTCACGATCGCGATTTGGCCCGAATGGTTTTCCGATAAGATAATTTACATATTCCGGTCGGCTTTGATAATCATCGTTGTAATCGTTTTTACCATCATTTAAATCATAAACTAAAGAGTCCGGCATTCCGGCATACTGAAGGTAGTAGCGCGCTCCTTCAAAAATTTTCGGACGTCCGCTTGCTGCACCACCTCTTTCAATAATTCCCATTCCGCCACCGAAACGAACTGCATCGGCAGAAACAATTTTGCCTGCTTCATCGCTTTGGTTTGTTAAAACAACTTTATCTGTTTGCAGATTATAACCTTTTGCAAATTTAAATTCGCCAAGATAAATCCAAGTGCTTCCGCCAATTTGCTCGTTAACTTTAAATTCAGTTTGAATTCCTTCATGATAAACTGTGTAACGTGCATCAGAAACATTTTTGTCCGATGCATTATAAGAAACATAAACCGAATAATAACCTTCTTCCGGAATGTTTGGTATCCAGCTTATGTTTGCATCAGCAGAATTAGATGATTCTATTTCGCGATATGTTCCTTTTGTAAACGGATTGTAATCATTTGGATACGGAGGATTACCAACTGCAAAGCCTGCACTGTCTCCATTTTTCCAAGTATGTTTTTTATCTTTTCCTTTTTCGATATAAAATTTTGATTTTAAATCTGAAGGTGAATCGTTATCAACAACAACGCAGTTTGCTTGCGGATCTCTTTCCCGCGGATCAAAAACAATTGCACCGGCATTTTCCAGCATTGGCATTAAATAAGGGACAACAAATGAAAGCGGAATTAAATCTTCTACTGATTGAAAAAGTCTTGGGCGCTGCCATTCCCATCTATCTTCTCTATTTGCATAATACCAGCCGTGGCTTGGCCAAACAACAATATTACGGTTGAACAATCCATTGGTTGGAATAAATTTTTTATCAGTGTTTTGAACTAACGGTGCGGGACGTGATTCAGTCTTTTCAGGCATTCTGCTTCGGTCATATTCTGAAGAATTGTTTCTGTAGTAATTTGGAATTAAGTCTTCAATAGGTAAATGGATCGTTGTAATCGAATATTTATATTCACTAAATTCCTGTCCGAAGTAACTCTTTATTTCTGAATAAATTTCTTTTACGTTATTTTCTCTAAATGGTAAATATGAAAAATTTTTATTCAATTCTATTTTTACAGACTTTGCTAAGGTATCAATTATTAAAGTATCGATTCTTGTCCCAGTTGGTATTTTAAATGCAAGATCATTTTTTTTGAAATCAAACTTAAAATTTTCTGCAATATTGAAAATATTAGGTTTTGGCTTTTCCGGAGTTACATTTATAGTAACAGGCTGACTTGCGCAACTAATGAGCAACAATGTTAAAATCGAAATGATAATATAAGTAGTGGTTTTGAGATTCATTTTTTGCCTTGAATAAAATTAATATTCTATAATTAAATTTGACTATAAAAATAATTAATGAAGACCATATTCTCTAACCGATCATCAAATAGTTTTTATTAAAATATATAACACTAATGTATTTTAAAATATGAGGTAAAAAATCGACCTTGAATTATTTGGTTATTAAAATGATATTTTAACTGAATATGGCTGAAGGTTTTCATTCACAAATAAGTCCGATTAACTTTTGATTTTATTTTAATATTTTTTGTGAGGTATAAAAAATAAAATTAATTACCGTTTTCAAGTTTTATCGAAAATTAAATTTATAACGTAAACAAATTGGTCTTAATAAAATTAATTGCGGCTTGGCTAAAGGGTACTAGATAAAAACAGAAACGGAAACCTAAAAATGAAATTCATGTCAATTGCAGCTTGTTTGCTAATCATTTCTTCCAACTTCTTCGCTCAATCTCCGCATGGCTCTAATTTTAAGATTGATTGCTCGTATTGCCATGAATCTACGGATTGGAAAGTTATCCCGATTAAAATTTCTTTTAACCATAATACTCAAACTTCATTTAAACTAACAGGCCAGCATTCATCTGTTGATTGTAGATCTTGCCACAAAAGTTTAATCTTTTCTGAAGTCAAAAGTAATTGCTCAAGCTGCCATAAAGATATTCATCAAAATAGCCTTGAAATAAATTGTTCAAAATGTCATTCTACTAAAAGCTGGATTGTAACTGATATTATTAAAATACACAACCAAAGCCGTATGCCTTTGGTTGGTGCTCATTTAAACGTTGATTGCGCGAGCTGCCATAAATATTATTTTAAACTTTATTTCCCACCAATTAGTATTTCTTGTATAAGCTGCCATTCAAATAATTTTATATCTGCTCAATCTCCTAATCATATTCAAGCCGGATTTTCAACTGATTGCCAGGATTGCCATACAGCTAGAAATTTTACTTGGGCAGCGGATAATTTTAATCATAATTTTTTCCCTTTAACTGGCGGTCATAACATTTCAAATTGTTTTGTTTGTCACCAACAAGGTAATAATTTTAAAGGATTAACTACAGATTGTTATCCCTGCCATAGCAGCACTTATTTATCAACAACAGATCCTAATCATACTCAATTAAATTTTTCACACGATTGTTCAATGTGTCATTCAATTATAAACTGGAGCAGTTCTACTTTTGACCACAGCAAAACTGGATTTCCATTAGTTGGTGCGCATGCATCGTTAAATTGCGTGCAATGTCATGCCTCCGGTTATACCAACACTCCATCGGCCTGTTACAATTGCCATCAAAATGATTATGCGAACACAAATAATCCGCCTCATAAATCTGCAGGCTTTCCAACAGATTGCACTCAATGCCATAATCAATCAGCATGGCAGCCGTCAACATTTAATCATTCTCAATTTCCTATAACTTCGGGAAGACATTCTGGATTGCAGTGCTCTGATTGCCACACAACAATTTCAAACTTTTCAATTTTTTCATGCATTACTTGTCATACTCACAGTCAGGCAAACACAGATCCGCATCATGGCGAAGTTGGCGGTTATGTTTACAGCCCGACCTCTTGTTATGGTTGTCATCCTACTGGCGGCGGAGGCGGAGATTAATTATCGGCAACTCATACGTAGACTTTTTTGCTCACACTAATTTTCTTAAATATTTTGTTGATTTGTTAGTCAAATTTATCCAGAAAAATATTTAAGATTATGAGTAAAAGAACTTTAAATCTTCTTGAAGATACCGAGCAAGATGCACCATTAAAAAAAGACATTAGAGAACTAGGATTTATTCTTGGTAATGTTCTGAAAGAACAAGCCGATATTTCAATTTATGAAACCGTTGAAAAATTAAGAGCTCTTACAAAGCAGCTTCGAACAGAGTATGACGATAAAGTACGAAAACAAATTATAAAAATAATCGACTTGTTATCCATAGATAAGGCCTATAAAGTTGTTAAAGCTTTCTCCATTTATTTTATTTTGGTAAATGCCGCTGATGAAGTTCACAGAATAAGAATTCAAAGAATTAACGAACTTAAACAAAGTTCACCTCAGCCTGGATCAATTTCCGAAGCGCTGCTTCAATTAAAATCGATGAAGATCAAAAAAGAATTTATTTTAAAAACTTTAAAAGATATTGAGATTGTTCCGGTATTCACCGCGCATCCTACTGAAGCGGCACGACAAACAATTTTAAGAAAAATTCTAAGAATCAGCAGGCTGCTTCTTCAAAGAGAATTATCAATTAATACTCAAGAAGAAATTGAAGATATTAATCTTAAGCTTCAAACAGAAATTACATTACTTTGGCAGTCAAATGAAATTCGCTTTCATAAAGTAACTGTTCATGATGAAATTCAGCACGGTTTATTTTTCTTTAAAGAAATTCTTTATGATTTAATACCAGAGTTTTATAAATCTTTCCAAAAAAAATTAAAATTGATTTATGAGCTGGACCTTCCGAAATCAGCAATAATAAAATTTGGTTCTTGGATGGGCGGGGACAGAGACGGACATCCATTTGTTACTGTTGATATTACTAAAGAAACTTTAATCGGCAGCAAAAAACAAATTATAAGCCTATACCAAAGAGATTTGGAAAATTTGTATTCAATCTTAAGTTCTTCATTAAATGAAACATCAGTTAGTAAAAAATTAATAAATTCAATTTCAAATGACAGCAAGTTATTGGGCATGAATGATGATAATTCTATTCTTAGAGATCCATCGGAAATGTATCGATCAAAATTACTTTTAATCTCTTATAAACTTGAAGAGACGAAGAAAAATTCTTTATTGGGTTATAAAAATTCAGAGGAATTTATTGATGATCTTTATATTGTATATGATAGTCTTATCGAAAATAAAGGCAAAAGCATTGCTGAAGTTACCATGCTTTCTATGATTTATAAAGCTAAAACTTTTGGATTTCGTTTAACAAGTTTGGACATTAGGCAAAATGCGTCACTGATCCTAGCAGCAGTAAATGAAATATTTTCTTTTGCTGAAGTTCAAAGTAATTTTTCTTTATTGAGTGAGGAAGATAAAACTAAATTATTAACTAAGGAAATTCTTTCTGCCAGGCCATTGAAAAACAAATACAGTAAACTTGGAAATTTCACATTACAAGTAATTGAAGAATTTACCGTAATAAAATGGGCTAAAGAAAATATTGCTCCTAATTCATGCAAAGATTACATCATAAGTAATTGTTCCTCTGTAAGCGATATACTTTCAGTCTTACTTCTAGCAAAAGAAGCCGGACTAATTTCCGTAATTAATAAAATTATCACTTCATCATCACTTGATATTTTGCCATTGTTTGAAACAATTGATGATCTGAGAAAATCTGACGCAATAATGAATGAGCTTTTCGAAAATGAAGCTTACTCACAACACTTAGCTCTCCGCAAAAAAATTCAAAAAATAATGATCGGATATTCTGATAGTAATAAAGACGGCGGAATTGTTACTTCAAATTATGAATTATATAAAGCACAAATTTATCTGAAGAAATTATGTGATAAAAATAATATTGAATTGATTTTATTTCATGGCAGAGGCGGCAGTATTTCGCGTGGCGGCGGTCCAGTTAATCAATCAATACTTGCACAGCCAAAAGGAACAATTGAAGGCAAAATAAAAATTACAGAACAAGGTGAAATGATTTCTTCAAAATATCTTATTCCTGAAATTGCTCAAAGAAGTTTGGAAATTATGACTTCAGCAGTTCTTTATACCTCGGTGCAATCGAAAATAAAAAAAACAAAAATGAAAGCATCAAAATTAATAGAAGTAGATAGTTTCTTTACATACAAGGAAATAATTGAAAATATTTCTTTAACAGCTTTTAAATCATATAAAGAGTTGATTAATCATCCTGAATTTTATAATTATTTTAGAACCGCAACTCCTATTGATATTATAGAACAAATTGAAATTGGTTCGCGTCCATCCTCCAGAACGAGCAAAAAAGATTTAAGATTTCTACGAGCAATTCCTTGGGTTTTTGCATGGACTCAAAACCGACAAACTATTTCAGGCTGGTACGGATTTGGTTCAGCAATAAATTACTGCGTTGAAAATAACAAATCTTCCTGGACTGAATTAAAAAGAATGTATAAAGATTGGGAGTTTTTTAAAGCTTTAGTTCTAAATATTGAAATGGTACTTCTTAAAACAGATATGATAATTGGGAAAGAATACGTGTCGTTATTAGAAAATGAAAAAATCGAAAATATAATTTTTGGAATGATTAATAAAGAGTATGAACTTTCTTGTAAGGCATTGTTAAATATTACCGGCGAAGAAAATTTATTAGATCATGATAAATCTCTTCAGCGTACAATTTTGCTTCGCAATCCATACATCGATCCGATCAGTTTTATACAATTAAAATTTATAAAACAATTCCGCAAAAAAAATCTTTCTGAAAAAAAGAAAGAGTCTCTTCTTCCGCCAAAAAAAAATATTGAGGAGTTACTTCGCTCAGTGCCTGATCAATTAAAGTATGATGAATGGGAAACTCTCATCGACTATTTTTCAAAAAACCAAGAGGAAAAATTAAAAG
>DAIEML010000074.1 GCA_027349615.1 Ignavibacteriales bacterium
ATCTATATTTTATAAGTTGTATCTTCCCTTCTTTTGTCATTATGAGAGTATTTTTACCTCCTTCAAAAATTCCTCATACACCTTAAGTGCTTCATCTTTTGCTTTTTTTGCATAAGCAGAATATTTAGCACTCGCTGTAGTTTCACCAGTAATTGCTGCTTTAATATTTTTAATCGTTGTTTCATCTGCCGGCGGATTTGCAGCGTAATTAAATACAGACATCATTAAAAAAGAAACAAACAATGTGAACAATGCTCTTATCTTCATAGTATTCTCCTTAATAATTTTAAATTTTTTGTTGTGATAATTTATTGCTGTTGTCTAAAACCCAATTTAATGAATTCTTAAAATTGGCTTAAAAGAATTTGAGTGTGATTTGATAACAAAGAAATTATAGAAAGTTGATTTTAGAGTTAAAACATTACCTTAAATTCCGTCCATTTTCCCAATTCGCTGGTAACTGAAAGAGAAATATTTTGCAAATCAGCAAGCTTTTTTACAATTGCCAGCCCGATGCCATTGCCTTCAATTTCAGAATTTCTGGATTCATCACCACGGTAAAATCTATTAAATATTTTCGAAGTTTGCTCGCTTGTCATTCCAATTCCAAAATCTTTTATTGAACAATTAACTCTGCCGTCAACTGAAAATATTTTTATTTCAATTACTTTATCCTCCTGCGAATATTTAATTGCATTGGATAAAATATTTTCCAAGATAGTTTCCGTCATTGAAGAATCGGCATATACCAAATTTTTTTTATCCTCTATATAAATGATAGAAAGTTTTTTTTCATCAATAAATTTTTGAAGCCTTTTTAACACAGACTGAATACTATCATTTAAATAAAACTCACTTATTACCGGAGTTACTTTCCCGCTTTCAAACCTTGCAAGCATTAAAAGCTGATCAATTAACGTCGACATTCTATCAACTTCGTTAATACAATATTTAATTTTTGTTTCATACTCATAAACATTTCGCGGCTTTCTTATTAATACTTCAAGCGTCCCTTTAATAACCGATAAAGGCGTGCGCAATTCATGAGACGCATCAGAAGTAAATTGCTTTTCGCGAAGCACTGCATCTTCTAGCCTGTCTAAAAGTCCGTTGATGGTTGAAGTTAATTTGTAGATTTCATCTTTGTGTTCCGGCAGTTCAATTCTTTCTCCAAGATTTTCTTGTGTTATTCTTTCTGCCGTGGCAATTACAACATTTATCGGCCAAATACTTTTACCGGCAATAAACCTTGTAACATAAAACAACACAAACAGCACTAACCAATAAGCCGACATTAAAATTATAAATAGATTTTGAAGTACAATTGACGATTCTTCCAGCGGCATTGCTGCTACTATATAACCTAAGGCTGTTCCAAGCGGATTTTTAATTGGAAGCTGAAGCTGCCTAATTGGAGAGCCCGAAAGTAAAGTATTAAAATACATTTGGTTTTTAAGATCAGAATTAAAACTCAATTTACCGCTTAACAAATTCCCGGTTTTCTTAATCACTTTACCTGAAGTGTCTACAATCTGAATAAAGAAAGGATTAACTTCTATCTGGCCGTGTTCGCGTTCATTCCATTCAAATGTATTAGCTATTATGAATTGATCATTCAATACTACAAGATTTTTTTCAACTTCGTTTGATTCTGCATCAAGGTCTTCATCCATGTGCCTGTAAACAGTTTCTCGCACTGAAAAATAAATAACAAAAAAAACCAGTCCGAACAAAATTCCGGTTGTAACCAAATAAAAAAAGGAAATACGATTTCTAAGATTAAATTGCATCACTCTTCCCGAACAACATATCCAACTCCTCTGATTGTTTGTATAAAACTTTTACTGCTTTCATCAAGTTTTTTCCGCAGAAAATTTATATAAACGTCAATTACGGAAGTGTCGGCATCAAAATGAATATCCCAAACATGCTCAATTATTCTTGTACGAGTACAAACTTTATTTTTATTTCTAATTAAATATTCAAGCAATGCAAATTCTTTTTGTGTAAGAATAATTTCATGAGAATTAGAAAAAACTTGGTGTGTATCCAAATTCATTTCGATGTTTCCCAATTTTAAAATATTATGTTCGCCTTCTTTAGTCCGCAATTGAACTCTAATTCTTGCAAGAAGTTCTTCAAACTCAAACGGTTTTTTGATATAATCATTTGCACCGGCTTCAAGGCCAAATACAGTATCGGGAACTGTGTCTTTAGCTGTCAGAAAAATAATCGGAATTGCCGAATTAAATTTTCTAATTTGTCTGCAAACTTCAATTCCACTTACAACCGGAATCATCCAATCTAATAATATCAGATCATATTCATTTGAAGAAGCTAATTCAATTCCTTTATCACCGGCAGAAGCAACATCTACAGCAAAAGATTCTTCAGTCAAACCATCTTTTAAAAAGTTTGCAATTCCAGGTTCGTCTTCTACAACTAATATTCTCATTTTAAATTTTGATTTTATTAATCATTATCCATTTTAGTTTTATCAGTTTCATTTTGATTTATATTTGTTTGTTCGGAAGATGAATCAAAATTTGCCCCAATATTAAACTGAACTCCGGCAGCATGTTTAAAAACAAGTTCACCTCCATAATAACCTGTCCGCGCAATTGCAAGAACTCCAATCAGAAAAACAAAGATGCTTAAATATTGTAAGGCACCTTTATACTTTTTAAGAAATACTAATACAATTCTTAACAAAGCTGCGGCAGCAACAATCCATAATGCAAGTTCAGCAGCATCTTCATGAGTTTCTAAAGCTTGTTTTAACATACCCACTTCAGTTATGCCTTCTCCGGCAGAGCGCCCGGAATAAAATGCAGCAATAACACCAATTGAACCCAAAATTAATAAATAGAAACCAGTTCTGCTAAAAAATTCTTTTTTAAAAATAAGACCGATCAACTCGGAAATAAATCCGACAATTAAAAGTGCGATAGGAAAATGAACTACCATTGGATGAATTAAAGATAGATCAAACATATTAAACTCCTTAATGTTTTGAATGGTACAAAAATAAATTTAGGTTTCTTAAATGATTATAAGTAGTTTCTTAAAATTTGCTTAAAACAGTGTTTGCATTCACAACCAGCCACAATTGATTTCAAATTTAGCTTAGATTTTTTTAAACTTGAGTTAACGAAAATGAATCTAAATAGATAGAATTCATTTATTAACCTGAAAAAGATATCTTAAAAATGGTAAAAGGTCTTTTTTCAAAAATAAATTTCGGTTTGATAATAATTTCTGCCGCTTTAATTTCATTAAGCGGCTGCAGTAAAAAGCTGCCAGAAAATATTCCCATTGGTGTGAAAGACATAATTTTATTAAACCAGGACAGCAGCAAAATTATTTTTCCGGAAATCTTTAAAGGTAAAACATTATTATTAAGTTTTATTTACACAAATTGCCCTGATATTTGTCCAATGACTACTCACAACATGCAGCTAATTCAGCAGGAAGTTAAGAAAGAAGGAATTGGAAACGTAGAATTTGCAGAAATTAGTTTTGATCCTTTAAGAGATACACCGTCAATATTAAAAGAGTTCGGAGATTTAAGAAATATAGATTATGATAATTTTACTTTTTTAACGGGCAACCCCCAAGGTATTAAATCTATAATGAATAATATGAACATTCTTGCTTTACCAGGCGATACAACAAAAACACAAAGCGGATCCAAAATTTATTTTTTTACACATACTGACAGAATTACTTTGATAGATAAAGATGGAAGAATTCGAAATGAATACCGCGGAAGTAAAGCAAATATTCAAGCAGTTATAAAAGATATAAAAGCATTAGGTGATTAATATGATTTTTCTTGTTTCTTTTATTACAATTCTAAATTTCAATTTGCACAGTATAGAAATTAGCAACGCTTGGGTAAGGCCAGCAGGAAAAGGGATGAATAGCGCACTTTATTTTGATCTGAAAAATAATTCATCATCTGAAGATGTACTTTATAAAGTTTCTTTCAATGCCGCCGAGCTTGTTCAGTTGCATGAAACTTTAAGCAAAAAAGGTTTGATGGAAATGAAAGAAATTAAATCTTTAAAAATTAATGCAAAACAATCTATTAAATTTGCGCCCGGCGGTTACCATGTTATGCTTATAAAACTAAAGAAGGATTTAAGAACAGGAAATAAAATTGGATTTGTATTTTATTTTAAAAAAGCGGGAAAGATTAATGTTTCTGCTTATGTAAAAAGTTATTAATCTAAAATCATCAAATCAGATTTTTCTAAATTAAATTTGACCAAACCAGTTGTCATTATTTTTTCTGAAAGCAGTTCTAATTTTATAATAAATTTCTTTAGGCAGTGAACCCTTTTCTAAAATCTTAATATTTTCTTTTAAATGTTTAATATTTGATGTTCCTATAATTGCACAATCAACAACATCTGTATATAGAACAAACCTTAAAGCAATTTCATTCCAGTCTTTAATACTATTAGCCCCAAAATCTAAATTCATTTTTTTCCAGCGCAGCCAATATTGTTCCGAATAATCTCCGAAAGGCTGTTGATTAAATCGCCATGGCACATTTGCAAGCGGACGTTTTGCAATAACTCCCATTCCTTTGCTTTTTGCTTCTTGAAGAAAATTATCAATATGGTACTGCTCTGCAATATTAATTGACGTTTCAACGCTTCTAAATTTTCCCGATGTAATTGAAAATTCAAGTTCAGTGTTTTCTCCAGAATAGGCTGCAACACGAACCTTGCCGGTTTCAACAGTTTTTAACAATGCATTTATTACTTCGCCATAATGAAGAGTTCCAATTGGGCATGAATGAAGATGAACAATATCAATATAATCTGTTTTCATTATTTTTAATGCTTGATCAACACCGGCAATTATACAATCATATGTCCAATCATTATAACCTGGAATTCCGTAGCCAACTTTTGTTGATAGAATAAATTCATTCCTTCTATGAGAAATGTATTTTCCTATTCTTTCTTCAGACAATCCGTATCCTCTCGCCGTATCAATCAAATTTATTCCTAGATCAAGAACTGAGTTAAGAAGATTTGAAGCTTCAGTTTCAGTCAACTCATTTCCGCCAATGTGCCCGGCACCAAAACCAATAGGAAAAACTTTTAATCCGGTTGTTCCAAAATCTCTTTTTTCCACAATCACAACTCGCTTGTTATTTCTAATTTAATTTTTTAAAAGAATTATTTTACTCACGAATACAAATAAAAATTATTGAAGTATATAAAACAATCAATTATAAAAAAACTGCGAAAATATTACGTATTAATTTCATGTTGGCTGAAAATTTTTCGTTCATTAATCATTCAAATTTAGTTTAATAATTTTTTCCAGTGGCATTATTATTGAATTCTTAATAAACAAAATCGGAAATTTAAACTCATATTAGGAGGGTAAAATGAAAAGAACACTAATTGTGCTGCCGGTTCTTTTATTATTTACATTTTTCGGATGCAGCAAAAACAATCCAACTTCTCCTCAATCGGGGAACGGAGAAATGAAAATGTACATGGTAGATTCCCCTGCAAACTTCGATGCAGTTTTTATTAACGTTACTGAAGTCGATGTTCAATCTGCAACAAGTGATACTGCAAGCGGATGGCACATTATTAATAGCACTCCGCACATGTATGAATTGCTTTCACTAAGAAATGGAATCTCTGCTGTTCTTGGAGATACAATGCTGCCGGCAGGACATTATACTCAGATCAGATTAATTTTAGGCGCTGGAAGCTATGTGGTTATTAATGGAAATAATTATGATCTAACTATTCCAAGCGGTTCACAAACAGGAATAAAATTAACAAATGAATTTGATATTCAAGCTAATGCAACTTATCAGCTTACACTGGATTTTGACGCAAATAAGTCAATTGTTCAAACCGGAATTGGCAAATATATATTAAAACCTACAATTAGGTTAGTTTCAACAGTAACTTCTGGAACAATTTCCGGAGCGGTTTTACCATTAACAGCAAATGCCATTATCTGGACAGTAGCAAACAGCGACACTGTGACAGCTTATGCAGACGCTGTAAGCGGATATTATAAGTTGATGGCGTTGCCAGCTGGCACTTATTCATTGAACATTCAAGCTTCAGATACAACAATTTTTAGAGATACGACAATTTCAAATATAGTTGTAACCAGCGGCCAAAATACGAATGCCGGAACAATAACTCTTTCAACAAAATAGAATATCAATCTCTCTAAGTAATCAAACCGCTGTACTGCTTATGCAGTTAGCGGTTTTTTATTTAATGCAATATTTCTTTAATACAATTATTCTTTTGCTTAACTTTTTTAATGTGATATTAATGCGGGTAAAAATTTCTGTCCGATTGCTTCTTCAAAATTAATGTTTTATCTTATAAACAGTCCTTCACTCGATCTGGCTTCACTAATTTTTTCTAGAATGGGGAAATAATGCACTCAAAATAAGGATTTGTAATGAAAGTAATATTTACATATATAATTACAGTTGGTGTACTATTTCTAGCATTACTTAAAATTTTAGAAAAAGGCAAGAATTTAAAAGCACCACCTAATGTTTCGGGAAACTGGATAATAAGGACTGATTCGACACTAAAAAATGGCAAATGCTTTCTGCAATATTTTGAAAATAATATACCGGAGTTCTCTATTGAGCAGTCAGGTAAATTTTTAGAACTTACACTTAACGATGCCGCAAACACTAAAATGGAGGGTAAACTTGAAGATGATTCAATAAGATTTAGCGGAACTATTCGAGACGTAAATAATTTTGATAAATCATGCGGAGAAAACATTCTTGTGCATCTTAATATTGAGATTATAAAAAGCAATTTAACTGAAGAATTCACTGGCAACTGGACAACTCCGTATTGCAGCAGCTGCAGCAGCATAAGCTTTACAGCAATAAAAGAAGTTCATTAAAAGAAGAGATTGAAATGGAATTCATCTTACTCTTAATAATTCAGATAGCAGTTATCATAATTACTTCTAGAGTAATTGGTCTTGCATTCAGAAAAATTCATCAGCCGCAGGTAGTTGGCGAGATGGTTGCAGGGATAATTTTGGGTCCTTCAGTTTTGGGATGGTTAGCACCGCATGTATCCGCGTTTATTTTTCCTGCCGCAAGTTTAAAGTTCTTGAACACGCTCAGCCAGCTTGGTCTTCTTTTGTTTATGTTCATAGTGGGACTAGAGCTTGATCCCAAGCTTCTTAAAGGCAGAGGCCACGCAGCAGTCTTGATAAGTCACGTGAGTATACTTTTGCCGTTCATGCTTGGGACAATCCTTGCTTTTTATCTCTTCCCTCTGCTTTCAAATCAGCCTGTAACTTTTACGGCTTTTGCATTGTTTATGGGCGCTTCAATGAGTATAACAGCTTTCCCGGTGCTTGCAAGAATACTTAGTGAAAAGAATTTAATTAAGACAAAGATTGGAGCTGTAACTATTGCATGCGCCGCTGTCGATGATGTAACCGCGTGGAGTATACTCGCAATTGTCGTAGCAGTCGTTCGGGCTGGCTTAACTGTAAGCGAAGCAGGCGGACATAAAATTCCATTCTGGTTTACCATTTCCGGCGCTTTAGTTTTTATTTTATTAATGATATTTATTATTCGTCCAATTATTTCAAAGCTCGAAACTTATTATCGAAACAAAGGAAACGTTTTAACAAATGACATCCTTGGCGCTGTGCTGCTGCTTATGTTTGCTTCTGCATGGACAACTGAATGGCTTGGCATCCATGCACTATTCGGCGCATTTTTTATGGGCGCTATAATGCCGAGAAATAAATATTTCCTTAAATCCATAATTGAAAAAATAAATGATATAACAGTTGTACTTCTTCTTCCCATCTTTTTTGCCTTAACCGGATTAAATACAAGCATTGGCTCAATTGCTGGATCAGAAATGTGGTTCTACTTCGGATTAATTTTAGCTGCTGCGGTAATTGGCAAATTAGGCGGCTCTGCCATAGCAGCAAAAGTTTCAGCTTTGAATTGGAGAGAAGCTATCGGCCTCGGAGTTCTGATGAATACAAGAGGATTAATGGAATTAATTATTTTAACAATTGGTTTAGAACTCAGTGTAATATCTCACGTCCTGTTTACAATGATGGTGTTGATGGCTTTAGTAACAACTTTTATGACTACTCCGTTTTTCGAATGGATTTATCCTTCAAAATTAATTCGTAAAGAACTCGAGGAGGCTGAGAAAGAAAAAGCAGGATTTAGAATCTTAATCCCCGTTGCATTCCCTTCATCCGGCCCAGGATTGTTAAAGATTGCTTCAGCGCTGGCTCCCAAAAATGATTTAAAAGTTTATGCGCTTCATTTATTAAGAAGTAGTGAGATTTCTCTTTCGAATTTAACCGACGAAAAAGAACCTCTGCAAAATTCAGAAGTATTTCAGCCGTTATTAAACTTTGCCTGTGAAAAGTCAATTACTGTTAGTCCGCTTTCTTTTGCAACTAGAAACGCTGCCGACGATATAATTCACATTGCTGCAATGAAAGGTATCAATACAATCCTTATGGGATGGCATAAACCTTTGTTAAGTGAAAGCATCTTAAGCGGAACTGTTAAAGAAGTTATGCAAAATGCCAAGGCAGATGTTTGTGTTTATCTTGAAAGAAAGTTCATGCCGTATAAAAATATTCTTGTTCCATTCCGCGAAGGAGTTCATGATACAAGTGCGTTAACTTTAGCTCATCAAATCGCTATGAACATTAACGCCACTGTTACTTTGCTTCATATTGTAAATCCTAAAACGAATGGAAAAGATTTTACTAAGAATAATAAGGAAAATTCTTTAATCGGAGAGAATCAAATTTTTTCTGAAGATCATTTAATATTACAAACTGTAGAAAGTGATACTCCATTAGATACAGCAGTTAAAATTGCTAATCAAAATTACGATTTAGTTGTTGTAGGATTATCGGAAACATGGGGGTTGGAACCTTCTTTGTTTAGCAAAAGACATGAGCGCTTAGCACGTGAATGTCCGGCTTCTCTTCTTATCTTGAGGAAATATATTCCACCGAAAAATTAATTTTCTTCTACTAATCCTCCTTTATTCATTCTCACCATTCTTGTGAACAGAGAGATTTTCGGGTCGAATAAAAATCTCAGCCAAAGTTTAAACCACGATTTATGAAATACAAGATTATTATAAGATTCCGGCGCAGTTGCTTTCAACTTCGGAAGATTGTGCCATGGAATTGAGGGGAAATCATGATGCTCATTATGGTAGCCGACATTTAGCGCTGGAATATTTAATATTCCATAGTAACTGTATGTTTCCTGAGGAGGATTAACAATGTAATGTTCTTGAATCCATCTTGCGCCGAGCGGATGAAGACCGACTGCAAAGAAAAGCGAAGCGATCAAATAGAGAAGTGAAATCCATCCGAAGTAAATAATCATGAGTACGTCGAAACCGAAAACAATAAACCAATTCAAAATTGTCCACCAGTTGATGAATTTAATTTCTTTCAGTCTTGGCGGGCGCAAACTTTGAAAAACCGGAAAGAGCAAAAGCCACATCGCTTTGCCGATGAACGTGTTGCCAATTAGCTTTGCCTCCCATCTGCTGGCAAGATCGGCATCGAGATAATAATCGCCTTGAAATGAATGATGTT
>DAIEML010000075.1 GCA_027349615.1 Ignavibacteriales bacterium
GTATCTCAAAGGAATTTGGTCGTAAATAATTTTTATTTTTTCTTTTCCTGTTTTATCAATGAACCCGGATTTTTTATTAAGATAAACTCCGGCCAATCCAAACTTAAAACCAAACTCTTTGGAAAAAATTAAAGGAATGATTTCTGCCCCGTTCGAATCGATAAAGCCCCATTTATCACCTTTCCTAACGGCGGCTAAACCTTCGGTGAAAGAAAAGACTTCGTCATATTGTGGTTTAACAATTTCTCTTCCGGTTAAATCAACAAATCCCCATTTGTTATTTATTTCTATTCCGGCACGATTCTCAAAAACATCGTAAATATTTTCATACTTCGGCTCTGTAATAAATTCACCGGTTTCGCTGATCAATCCGTATTTACCATTCACTTCAACTCGGGCAAATCTGTTTAGAAATTTATCAACATTTTGAAACTTAGGTTGTATTACAATTTCTTTTTTAAAATTAGAAAAGCCCCAAAGATTGCCTTTTCTAAAAGGAATCAAACGGGGCTGTGCAAAATTTAGTGAAGTTAGAAAAATTATAGAGACTGAAATAATTTTTATTCGCATTGTATTTCCCAATCGATTAAATGCCGCAAATAAAAATTATATTTTATTAAGATGATTTCAAATTCTATTTAAGTAAAGTAAATTCCGAGCTTAAATCACCCACAAAAACTTTAAACTTTCCCGGCTCAACAATTCTTTTATCTTGCCTTCCGATGAAAGACAAATCATAATCATCAAGAGTAAACTCAACTGTTTTAGTTTCTCCCGGATTAAGTTCTATTTTTGAAAATCTTTTTAATTGCTTTACAGGTCTTGATACTGAAGCATATTCGTCATTCAAGTAAAGAAGAACTGCATCTTTTCCTTTTCTATTTCCGGTATTCTTTACATCAACAGAGATTTTTATCTTGTCGCTTTTTTTAATTTCATTTTTATCCAACTTCAAGTTTGAATATGAAAAAGTTGTATAACTTAAACCATAACCAAATGGCCATTGCGGATTAAATTGATTTCCTTCTGCGGCTTCAAGCGGCTTGTAATCATAATGGACTAAATCATCAGGATATTTGGGATATGTTACCGACAACCGTGCACTTGGATTCGCATCTCCAAATAAAATATTTGAAATCGCTTCGCCTCCATCCATTCCAGGGAGGAATGCTAATAAAATTCCTTTTGCGCCATCAACGATGCTATTGATAACTCTCGGCCGGCCTTCAATCATTACCAGAATTACAGGCTTGCCGGTTTTAATTAATGCATGAGCAAGTTTTAACTGTGCTGTATCTAAAGTCAGATCATTAATATTTCCAGGTGTTTCACAGTAAGCATGTTCGCCCAAGCAAAGAATTATATCATCAACATCTTTTGCGGCATTCACCGCTTCATCAATATTAATTTCGCTGTCGAAATTTGTACCTTCAACATATTTCACATTTGCAGAATTTATTTTTTCTTGAATTGCTTTTAAAACAGTCGGCTTTTCTTTCGGGTAAAGCGATTCTTCGTTGCCCTGCCAAGTTATCGTCCAGCCGCTGTTCAAAACAGATAACATATTGGCTGTTGGTCCGGTTACTAAAACTTTTGCATCTTTTGAAAGCGGCAAAATATTTCCATCATTCTTTGCAAGCACAATTGATTCTTCTGAAGCTTGAAGATTTGTTTCATCAGATTGTTTAGAAGCAAATTGAGATTTTAAATTTTCATCCGGATAAGGATTTTCAAACAAACCAAGCATCATTTTTACACGCAAAATTCTTGAAACTGATTCATCAATTCTCGACTCGGGAACTTTTCCTTCTTTTACAAGCTTCAGCAAATAATTATAAAAACTAAAATCTAAAGGAACCATGCTCATATCAACGCCAGCCATCACTGCCATTCTAACAGCGTCCTCTGGAGAATCTGCTACTTTATCTCTTGAATAAAGGCGTTCGATGTCCTGCCAATCAGAAACAACAAGCCCTTTAAATTTCATTTGGCCGCGAAGAACTTCTGTTAACAAATGATAATTTGAGTGTCCAGGAATTCCGTTAACCTCAGATGAATTCACCATAACTGTTTGAGCGCCGGCTTCAACTGCTTTTTCAAACGGCGGAAGAAAATATTCTTGCATCATTCTTTCGGAAATCCATGCAGGAGTTCTGTCTTTTCCGCTCATTGGAAAACTATAACCGACATAATGTTTAAGGCAAACCGCAACTTTATCTTTATTGCCAATGTCATCGCCTTGCGCGCCTTCAATGTAACTTTCACCCATCTTTGAATCGAGATAAACATCTTCACCGTATGTTTCCCATAAACGCGGCCAAAGTTGTTGACGTCCTAAATCAAGCACAGGATAAAAATTCCACGGAATACCTGAAGCTCTAACTTCGAGTGCGGTAATTTCGCCTTCTTTCTTAACAAGATCAGAATTGAAAGTCGCCGCCATGTTTATTGCTTGAGGGAAAAGGGTAGCGCCGGTTGTATAATTTGCACCGTGGATAGCATCTATTCCATATAAGATTGGAATTTTTAATCTGGTTTCTTTTGTTGCGATATCCTGAATTTCTGTAATTAGCTTGTGCCAATAATCCACACTTAATGCTACATCATAAACATTGAGAATTGATCCGACATGGTATTTGACAATAGCATCTTTCATTTTGTCGATATCGTATTCAAAATGCTGGGTTGCTGTGCCATGCTGCTTTGCCATTGTTTCGATAGTAACTTGAGTCATCTGCCCGATTTTTTCTTCGAGACTCATTTGAGAAAGAAGATTTTTAACTTTTTTTTCTATCACTTCTTCCTTCTTCATATTTTTTTCTCGAGGAGATAAAATCAAAGAAAGACATAAAATTATTAATACAGCCAAAGAAACTATTCTTTTCATTTGCAAACCTTCTACGAATGAAATTTTTTTGCAGATAATTTTTATCTCTGCAAAATTTTTTTACTTGAGTAAAATCATTTTCTTAATTGATACAAAATCGCCAGATCTTAATTGATATAAATAAACACCACTGGATAAATTTTCTCCGTTGAATTTTATTGTATAAATACCTGCGCTTTGATTTTCATTCACAAGCGTTTCTATTTCTTTACCTATAGCATTATAAATCTTTATTGAAACAAAACCGCTCTTCGGTAATTGGTAGGAAATAATTGTTGTTGGATTAAATGGATTCGGATAATTTTGATGAAGTTCAAAATTATTTACAACATTATTTTGTAAACGATCTTTAACATCCGTAATTACTTCAGATAAATTTCGCGACCAAATTTCTCCGTTTAAAGAACCGGCAAATAGTTTTGAGCCGCTAATTGCCAAGCTGTAAATGTAACCGTCGGTTAATCCTGTATCTGTTGCCGACCACAACGATCCGCTGTTTAACGAAACAAAAACTCCATCGCCTGATGTTCCAACAATTAAATTTGGATGAAGCACAACAAGCGCGCGGATGTAAGTGTTGGTTAATCCGTTGTTCATCAAGCTCCAGCTGAAGCCGTTATTTGAAGTTGAATATACTCCTTCATCATTTCCTAAATAAACGTTTGGACCATCTGTAACAATTGTATAAATGAATAATTTATTTATGCCGGTGTTGCTTTGCGTCCAGCTTGCGCCGTAATCATCCGATAAAAAAACACCGTCGCCCCAGGTTCCGGCATATAGACGAGTACCTTTAAGACCAAGAGATCGAATATTTAAATTGCTTAATCCGTTGTTGACTTGTTTCCAGCTTAAACCGTTATCAGAAGAAATAAAAATTCCGCCGCCCCATGTCCCTG
Organism: Ignavibacteriales bacterium; assembly: GCA_027349615.1. Next base: position 3,787 of record DAIEML010000075.1, read on the forward strand.
CAAATAAATTTGAATCAAGAATAGCTAAAGCATAAACGTTAGCGTTGCTTAAAGATGATCCTGAAACTTTCCATGTTTTTCCGTTATCGGTGGAGATAAAAACTCCGCTTCCATAAGTTCCGATGTAAAGATTATTTGAGCTCTTAAGAATTACGTTTATATCCGAAGTAGTTAATCCAGAATCAATGTACGTCCAGCTTATACCATTATCTTGCGATAAATAAAGATTACCGCCAAGCGTTCCGGCATAAACATTTGAACCGTCAGATTCTAATGAAATTACTCTTCCGGGTAAAGCACCATGGCCTCCGGGCGGATCTGGAAGGATTGTTTTTGTCCATTGTGCAAAAATATTTTCAGAAAATAAAGTTACTGCACAAACTAGAATAAAAAGTAAAAATATTTTTTTCATTTCAAATACCTAATCTTCTTAATTGTTTTTATCAGAATGCGATGCCTAAAGAAAATTGCTGAATATTATTTAAGCGCCCAAAATTTTGATAAGCATAATCCAATCTAACTGCAATGTTGCCTAAGAATATTTGTTTCAATCCAAAGCCAAGCGCGAATGATTCTTCCGAATTAGTTAAGAATAAAGATTTGTAACCGCCTCTTATTGCAATAACATCATCAAAAACATATTCACCGCCAATGTTTATGCTTTCATAATTGTCGCTTGGATGCAATGCATCAATCGCAATTGTAATTTTATGTTTTTCTGTCGAGATTGGACTGTATGCAAGTCCAACTCTAAAATTAAGCGGCAATGCCCAATAATCGGTGCTTAAGTTTGCCGGGATTTTTCCGTTGTTTCCTGATGTTGACGGGTCCGGATCATAAGTAACCAAAGTTGAATTACCCTGCATTTGCATTTTTGTTCCGAAGTTTGCAACTGACATTCCAAGCATTATTCCATCAAAAGGAGTCCTATATTGAACACCGAGATCCATTGCAAATCCAATTGCATTGGCTTGCCAAATTGATTGATAAATTATTTTGGGATTAAATCCTATAGCAAAATTATCAGTTAAGTTTATAGCGTAACCAAGACTGAAAGCAATATCGGATGCATTAAAAACTTGTCCTGTTCCATCTGGCGCGTCAACGGTTGTAACTTTCATATCACCATAAGAAGAAGATGTAAAACTAAAACCAACCGTTCCCATTCCGCCAAGATTATAAGTTGCTGCAACATAATTGTAAGCAACATCGGCAATCCAATTTGTATGATCGAAAACTATTCCCACGCCTTCAAGTTTTGCTAAGCCAGCCGGATTCCAGTAAAACGCGCTTTGATCATCAGAAATTGCAACGAATGCGCTTCCCATCGCAATTGCTTTTGCACCCTGGCCGATAGAAAGAAAAGATGCTGCAGTAGTTCCTTTTTTAGAAACGTTGGAAACAAAATCGCTTTGACAAAATGTTATCGAAGAGATTAAGATTGCTGATAATAAAATTATTAAAACTCTGATTTTCATCTTTTATCTCCGCTATTTAATTACTGCAAATTTGCCAATGTATTCGCCAATGCCAGGTGCATCTACGTGAAATACATATATTCCGTAAGCTATATCCATTCCATCATCAGAAACAAGATTCCACGATATTGCACCACCGCTGCTTAAGTTTGAATCATCTTTATAAAGCGTTTTTACAAGTGCGCCGGCTATTGTGTAAATTCTGATTGTGCATTTTGCCGGAAGATGAGTAAAATCTATTTTCCTTTCACCACGACCAGTTGTAAATAAAGTTCTTGGTTCCCATGAAGCCGCTGCGATATATGGATTTGGTACAACTGTAATACTTGAAAGATTTTTGTTCGCTAAACTGCTGCTTACTACAGATGATTTAGTTGTAAAACTAAAATAATCTCCAGATTGAAATGGTTTGAGAGTATAAATTCTATATTTATCACCAGGTTGAGGATAGACTGGTGTTTCTGCAGGATTCAACGGCGCTTGATAATGAATTCTCCATGAATATTTTACTTGATTACCTATCGGCTGCACAAATACAATATCATCTCCCACTGTTAAAGATTTTGATTTATCATTGTCTATAATTTCACTTTTTACACTGTCGCCGGTGGTCATATTTATAATTGTATAATTGACAGGAATCTTGTTATATGGTGTTATTCCAACTGTGTGGTCAAAAAATTCCATTTCATAATCTGCCGGCCACCGAACATCTAAGCTTGGAGAGGTCATATCAGGAATTACACTAATGTTTAAATTGCTCTTTCCAACATACCAACCGGTTAAAGTGTCGTTGATTGAAACTGTTGTGTCATTGTTGAACGAAAAAACAATTCCATCAAAAGGAGGACTGAAAACTGTAGAGCCAAATACCGTTGCATCCATATTGCTTTGGAGTGTATCGGCAACTCCTTTATAATTTTTTATAACAGAATATGTTGAAGTTCTATAATTTGGAATCGTGCCATCAGCATTAAATTGAACTATATAATTCGCTCCGTCTTGAACTGCCTGAGGATCAAAAATATTTACGTTAGTAATAGATCCGGTACCAAGACCTTTGGTTACACTATTTAAATTACCTTCAATCTGCGGAGCGATATAACCAGCAACTGGCGCATTCGGAATAACTGCTGCGCAATTAATGTCAACGAAAGTAATATTGCCTGCATAATCCTGACGAATAATTTTTGAACATTCTGTCGGCTGCAAACCTGTTGCTTTTCCATTTACAACATGATAAGCCGAATCGCCTTTTGTATATGAACATATTGCATAATAATAAGTCTTTCCGTTTTGAACTGTAGTATCCACAAAAGAATGCTGAAGTCCGGTATTACTTCCGCGCCAGAAATGTGCACCATTAATTCCAACTGGATCTGGGCCAAAAAGTGTATCTACTAAATCATATTGTGCAATTGGTTTCCAATACTTTGGCTGGCCTTGTGCATCTGTAATTAATTTTACATCATCAAATTGTGGCTCTAAGCTCCTATAAATTGTATAACCTTCAAAAGTTTTTTTATAGCCCTGCTTAGGATCGTTATTTTCGAAACCAAGGAATGAATCTCTGGATTGTTCTGCTTTCGAATCCCAATACAAAAATACTTTTTGATTCCCGGCTACCGCATGCAGGGTTGGCTTAATCGGCGGTTTGGAGAAATTATAATTTGCGTTATAAATTTCTTGGACAGTAACTTTGTTGAATAAAAGCTGATCCAAATCATTTCCCATAATTATTGAAAGCGAAAATCTTTCTCTTAAACTCTTACCAAGTATAAATGGACCAGAAGCGAAAACCATACTAATGTTTGTATTCTGCACCAAAGTATCTTTGAAACCATTATTCATCTTTCCCCACATTACATCATCATTCTTTGGCCAGCCACCGGTTGGGCCTTTATCAGCTAAAATGTAAATAGAAACCGCGGTCAATCCGATTTGATCTGATTCATCTTTATCAGTTTCATCAAAGTGGGGCTCACCGTGTGTTGGCCTTCCATCTCCTTCGCCTTCATCCGGCCCTGTGTAGCTTGGATCCCAAGGACCGAGTCCATCTCTACCAACATCGTCATTCAGCGGCTCATCTGGATCCCATTTGCCATTTCCATTTAAATCTGAAAATGAAACCCAGTTGTGGTTGTTATCAATATTATCATCTCTTCTTTCGTCAATCATTCCATCCTGATCATTATCAATCCCGTCAAATGGATTGCCTGGACTTTCCAAGTACGCATAACCCAAATAACCGGTTTTCCAATTACCAGGAGTACCAAGGCCTGAAGGTGCCCACGAGTAAGCAATATCTAACGCAGTATTAAAATATGCACTGTTTCCTGGCTCAGTTTGGTTTGCGCCGCCGATTCCTGGATCAGCATAAAATCCAAAGCCTGTGCTGTCATAAGTATGATCTGAAATATTAACAATATCATAATGCCAGAAAATTATATCTTCTGCTAGTACATGCGACCACTGAAATCCACGGACTTCAACACGTAATCCCAAGCCGGCTCTGTTTGAATCTGCAGCAATCGGATAATAATTATATGGAGGTAATGTAAATTTTTTATCCTGCGAATCATCCAAAACAAAAAATGTTTCGAAGTCAGCATTCATAACATTTTTACCGAAGTAACCGTACCACATGCCATTCCAAGAAGGATCTAAGCCAAGGGCAGATGGCCAAACCTTCGGATATGAAGAAGGATCGATGCTCATTGCTGGGCTTGTACCCGATGGATTGAAATATCCGGGAACGGGTTCTAATCCCCATGGCATTTGTGTTACCGGATCCATACTATATTCTTCGCGGTAAGCAGAAATTATTGGATTAATTTTTTTACCGGTTGGTGTTGTTACTCTTGCACCAATTAAAATTGCCTGGCCATCAAGATAATTGTGCCCAGATCCTGCAGGCCATTCTACGGTAGGTGCAAATTGCCATTTACCAACTTCACCATCATTATAAAATAGAGTGTTGATTCTATTGCCGACCATTATGCCTTGTCTGCGGTATTCAAAATTTCCGTATGGCTCAGCACGATATTGCTGTATTCGCGGATCTACCTGGCCATCATCAATCTGCGCAAAAGTTAATTTAAATGATGCGGTTAAGAAACAAATTATTAAAAAGAGTTTTCCTTTCATTCCATAATCTCCTAATCGATATTTCCTAAAAACCAAATTTTACGCCAATGCGAATCTGCCTTGGTGTAGAAATGTTTGAAGGATTGTTTACGTATTGCTGGATTGTATTTAATCCGATAATTGGACCAGCGATAGAAGTATATAAATCTATATTGGCTCTTCCGCTTGCAGGATCAACATTCCATTCATTCTTAATATCTAAGAGATTATAAACTAATAAGAATGCACTCAAATCTATTCCGCCAATTTTGAAATATTTTTCTGCTCTCAAATCAACATTGTATGTTGGGGGTTTTAAACCGCCGTTTTCAAATCGCAATCCTTCAGAAACTCTAACGTCTTCTGTATATGGAAATCCTGAGCCATAATTAAAAATTAATCCTGCGCTCCAATCGTTTGCTTGTCCAAAGTTGAGTGAAATATTTAATGTTGATCTCTGATCCCAATCCAATGGAACAAAAGTTTTATTTGTTTCAATTGGAGGACTTGTTTGGCTATTGTAGAAGACAGACATTGGATCCGAAGCATCTCCTTCTGCAATTTGATAAGTATAATCTAATTTTGCGCTAAAGAAATCTGAAAATCTTTTATCAAGCGAAACAATAAATCCTCTTACGTTTGCATAATCTCGATTAATATATCTCGCATAATTCACGCCCTGATAAGTGTTGATGATTTCCATTCCTAACCAGTTTCTAATATCTCGATAATAAACCGTAAAATCTAAAGAGAGATCATTTGCAAGTGCTTGCTGAAGCCCTACTTCGTACATAACTGTCTTTTGAGCTTTTAGATCAGGATTTCCCATCACTGTTGAAAGTGAAGCGCTCAAAGGAACAATCTCATCGGAATTAACATATAGGTTTGAAAAACTCGGTATCTGGAAAAAATGTCCGTAAGAAAAATGAATTATTCCTCTATCGGTAATTGGAAAGGAGATTCCTAACCTTGGGCTGATCTGTGTTTTAGCTGTTGCTTCAACCATTTGTCCGGCATTCGGAAAATTTGGATCGCGAAGCGGATTTCTTAAATCAACAAGAAATTGTGAATTAGGTTTGAAATAATCAAATCGCAAACCGAAATTGATAATCATTATATCATATTCTGCTTTGTCTTGGATGTATGCTGAAAATGTTGTCGGATATTTTGTATAAGCTTGGTTATCTGGCGTTCCAAGCTGACGATAACCTAAAGTGAATACAGAATCGTTTGGAG
>DAIEML010000076.1 GCA_027349615.1 Ignavibacteriales bacterium
GACCTGAAGCAGCAAATAAATTAATTAATAATGTCGGTTGCGATTGGAGTGTTAAAGACTAAATAAATATTTGAATTAATTTCTTCTCTAACAAAAATATAATATTGGTGTAATTCACATCATAGTTCAATGCAATAGTATTGCTTAATAAATTATAAATTTTTATTTACTACAAAATTTATCATTTAATTATGGGAGGAATTATGTGGCAGGGCTGGATTGCATTTCTTATTGGATTGTGGCTTACAATTTCATCATTTCTTTGGCATATACAAACTAATTTAAATTTATTAATCAGCGGAATAATTTTAACGATAATTGGATTTTGGGCAGAGAAAAGCTGGGAAGGAATTATGTTAGGCTTTCTCGGTATTTATGTTATAGGTTGCGGATGCACTAACTATCTCGCCCTTTCGATAAATTTCTTTTTAACTGGAATTACCGTCATGGCAATAGCATTCCTTTGCGCAACTATTAATAAAAGATCACAATACCATTTGTTTGGATAGAGTAAAATAAAAACAATTTTATTTTAAAAAGTCATAATAACTGCGAACTAAAACAGTTTAATAACTTTGTGCCAATAATTTCATAAAGGATTAAAGCATGCTAAAAGTTATAAATAAAATGAAAAAATTTTTTTTGAAAAATTTCTTCTATCTATTTTTTTTAACATTTGTTGCTATCGGATGTAAGAGTAATAGTTACAGCACAAATCCAACCCCAACTTCAGGTTCGCCGGGGCCAAATGAAGTTTGGATGCAAAATTCTAAATTTATTCCTGCAAGCCTATCAATTGCAAAAGGTACAAAAATAACCTGGACAAATAAAGATAGTTACGATCATACGGTAACAAGCGGAATTCCTGGTCATCCCAGCGGCTTATTTGACAGCGGGAATATTGCAGCTAACGGGACTTTTAGTTACACATTCGACAGTACTGGAACTTTTCAATATTACTGCCGAATTCATCCAGACATAATGCAAGGAACTATAACTGTTAATTAAAATCAATTAGATATTAATAATTCTATTGAAGGATTTTTATGAGTGAAAGAATTTTTTCTGCTTGCAAAACCGATGAATTAAATAATGGAGATATGAAGTCTATTTCTATTGAGGGAAATGAAATTTTATTATGTAAAATAGAAAATGAATACTACGCGCTTGATGCCCACTGTACTCATTATGGTGCGCCGCTTGCAGAAGGAATTTTAAATGGAGACAGAATTGTTTGTCCATGGCACCATGCATGTTTTAACGCAAGAACGGGTGAAAGAGTAGAACCGCCAGCGCAAGATTCACTTACAAAGTATGAAACAAAAATAGAAGGTGACAGTGTTCTTATTAAAATTCCAGAAAAATTTTCTAAAAATGGCCATAATAAAATGGTTAAGCGAGATAAGAAAAATCAAAAACAATTTGTAATTATTGGTGGCGGGGCGGCGGGTTATTCTGCTGCGCAAACATTGCGCGAAGATGGATTTACTGGAAGAATTATTTTGATAACTCAAGATAAATATGAACCGTACGATCGACCAAATTTAAGCAAAGATTATTTAGCTGGCGATGCGGAAGAATTCTGGTTACCAATTCGCAGCAGTAACTTTTATGAAGATTATGATATTGAAGTTATGCTTAATATTATTGTGACTAAAGTTAATTTCCAAAGCAAAACCATCTTACTTTCCAACACTGAAAACATAAAATATGACAAATTATTAATTGCAGTTGGAAGCGAAGCAAGGACTTTAAAAATCCCTGGAGAAAATTTAAAAAATGTTTTTACACTACGCAGTTTTGATGAATCAAAAAATATTATAGCTGCAAGTAAAACGGCATCTAAAATTATAATCATTGGTGCAAGCTTTATTGGAATGGAAACGGCTTACAGCTTAAGGAAAAGAGGTCTGGATATTACGGTAATTTCACAAGAAGAAATTCCTTTTGAACGAGTATTTGGAAAAGAAATCGGAAAATTATTTAATAAACTTCACAAGGAAAATGGAGTAAAGTTCCGGTTAAGTTTAAGCTTGAAGGAATTTGTCGGAACAAATAAAGTTGAAGCTGTTCAGTTAAATAATGGAAGTAAAATTGAAACTGATTTAGTAATAATTGGTGTCGGCGTAAAACCAGCCACTAATTTTTTAAAAAACTTAAATCTTCTTTCTGACGGAAGTATTAAAGTTGATGAATTCTTCAAAGTTCATGATGATGTTTATGCGGCTGGCGATATTGCAACTTTTACAGATTGGAGAACCGGTGAAGCTATGAGAATAGAACATTGGCGAACAGCTGAACAACAAGGCAGAATAGCTGCTCATAACATGATGGATAAAAAATTTCCAAATAAAATTGTTCCTTTTTTTTGGACTTCCCAAGTTGGATTAAGTTTAAATTATGTTGGCCATGCTGTTGATTGGCAAGAAATAATTTTTAAAGGAGATATTTCTGCAAAAGAATTTATTGCTTTTTACGTTAAGAATAATTTAGTGTATGCTGCTGCCGGAAATTTCAAAGACAAAGAAATGGCTGCGATTGAAGAACTTATGAGATTAAATAAAATGCCTTCTCCTGAATTATTAAAATATAAATCAATCAATTTAGTTGAATTATTAAAAGGGTAAAAAGATTTTACTCTGTTAACCTCTCTAAAAAATAAAACCATTAATATCATTTAATGTGAATTAACCACTTTACTTTAGTAAATTATAGCTGCAATTTCTTACGACATAATGACAATTTGATAATTGAAAAAATATTGTAAAGCTTAAAACTATTTTAAGGAAAATTTAAATGTATACTTTACTGTTATTAGTATTGCTGGGCTTAGCAGTTTATTTAATTATGCTGGGCTCAAAAAAGAATCAGAAAATGAAAATTTATTTGGGATTATCAATAGCAGTTCTTACACTTTTTTTCTTCTGGTTCATGGGATTCTGGGGTGAAGTGCTTTGGTTTGAAAATCTTGGATATGGTAATCGGTTTTGGACATTTATTTATTCAAATGCTGAAATATCAATAGCTGCTGCTTTATTCAGTTTTATCCTTTTATTTTTATTAATGTATCCGATTTCAAAAGATCATAAAATAATTCATGCTTTTACTAAGTTGATTGCATTATTTATTGGCGGCTATTGGGGAATTACAAATTGGGATGTAATCTTAAAATTTTGGAATCAAGTTCCTTCTGGTGTTAAAGATCCAATATTTAACAAAGACGCAAGTTTCTATCTTTTTACACTTCCTTTTTTAGATGAATTAAATGTACTTTTAATTCTAATAAGCTTAACTGCTTTAATTGCATCTTTTATTTCTTCTTTTATCCGTTTTAGAGATAATAATATTGTTTTCTACTATCCAGAAGAAACGGAAGTTAACACTGAGAAATATTATTTCCCAATATATTTAAATAGCGCTGTCTTTATTCTGATATTAGCATTTGGAAAATTTTTAGATCGTTATCATTTAATGTTTTCTACAACCGGCGTTGTAGCTGGACCTAGCTGGGTTGATGTAAATATCTATTTGCCAGCTTATATAATTGTAATTTTTCTGATGATTATAATTGGATTTGGATTAATTATTCCTCCATTTAGAAAAAAGACTCAAAGCTTTATTTATAAAAAATTAAAAGTATTTCCAAACCGATCACATTTCTTAGTTATTGTTGCGTCGGGAATTTCAATAATTATAATTTGGTTTTTAGCACTAACTGCAGTTCCAGAATTATTTGAATGGCTTGTGGTTCAGCCAAATGAAATTACTTTTGAACGGCCCTACATTTCAAATAATATTAAGTATACACGATACGGTTTCGGTTTAAATAAAATTGAAGAAAAAGAATATCCGATGACCGGAAGCTTTACTCCTGAAGTTGTAAACAACAATCCGAATATTTTTCAGAATATTCGTCTTTGGGATTGGCATGCACTCGATGCCGTGTATAAGCAGTTTCAAGCAATTAGGCTTTATTATGAATTTTCTGATGTTGATGTTGATAGATACAATATTGATGGAAAATATAAGCAAGTAATGGTTTCTGGAAGAGAAATTAATGTTGATAATCTTCCAGTTCAAAGCCAAACTTTTGTAAATAAACGTTTTCAATATACGCATGGCTATGGATTAACCATGTCTCTTGTTAATGAATTTACTCCGCAAGGTTTGCCTCATCTTTTAATAAAAGATATTCCACCAGTCAGTGAATTTCCTTCACTTACTGTTAAGCAACCGCAAATATATTTTGGAGAACTGACAAATTCTTACGTTGTAGTTAATACTAAGCAAAAAGAATTTGATTATCCGAGTGGTGAAAATAATGTTTATACAAGATACACTGGTAAAGGTGGAATTCGGATTTCGAATTTCTGGAGAAAATTTTTATTCGGTTGGAAGTTTGATGGTACAAGTTTCTTATTTTCAGATTATCCGACTAATCAAAGCCGAATTATGTTTCATCGTCAAATTGAGGAACGAGTTCAATTACTTGCACCATTCCTTCAATTTGATAAAGATCCTTACCTTGTTCTTGTTGATGGAAAACTTTATTGGATGATTGATGCTTATACAACATCTGAATATTTCCCATACAGTCAACCGCTAGCTTCACAAAATGATATAAATTATATCCGAAACTCCGTTAAGGCAGTTGTTAATGCGTATGACGGCTCAGTAAATTTTTATATAATGGATAATAATGATCCTATAATTAAAACGTGGAGTAAAATATTTCCGGATTTATTCAAATCGAAAAATGATATGCCGAAAGATTTGCTGGCACACATAAGATATCCAATTGATCTTCTTCAAGTGCAAGGTTCTATTTATGAAAAATATCATATGACTGATCCGACAGTATTTTATAATCAAGAAGATCTTTGGGTTAGAGCAACAGAAAAATATTATAGCAATGTCCAGCAAGTTCAGCCTTATTATATTATGTGGCAATTACCAGGAACTGATAAACAACAGTTCGTTCTTATGCTTCCATTCACACCAAAAAATCGGCAAGTGCTGATTGGTTGGATTGCAGGCATGTGTGATCCTGATAATTATGGCGATTTGATTGCTTATCAATTTCCTAAAAATGAAACCGTTTTAGGTCCGCAGCAAGTAGAAACAAAGATTGATCAAGACAGCTATCTTTCCGGTCAATTAACTTTATGGGATCAGCGTGGCTCAAATGTAATTAGAGGAAATGTTCTTGCAATTCCTGTGAACAATACTTTGTTTTATGTTGAGCCAATTTATCTGCAAGCAGAAACAGCTGCTTATCCGGAACTACAGCTTGTTGTGGTTATGCATGGTAATAATATGAGCTATGCAAAAACTTTCGATCAAGCTCTAGATGGATTATTTTCCAAAACTTCAAATGTCCCTCTAACACAGCAAAATCAGATAGTTCAAACAGCTCCAGTTGTAAAAAATAACTCAAGTGATCAAATCAAAATTGCAAATGATGCTTTTAATAATTATTTGAAATTCATAGGGGACAAAAGATTTTCCGACGCTGCGAAAGAATTAGAAAAACTTCAGCAGGCACTTCAAAATTTGCAAAACGAAAAACAGAACCCTTCAAATAATAAATAAAGCTTTTTTACGCTTGCCGGATATAATCAGTTTGTGATGTATCCGGCATAATTTAATTAATAAAATTTTAAGTTAAGATCTCTAATTAGTTTCGATTGAGAATACACACTTATTTTAATTCTTAATTATCAAAGCTATAGAAATATATTTTTTGCTGAAACTTTTTTCTAAACAACCATTATAATCAATAAAATATTTTTTATATGACACAATCGGAAAAAATCACCACACTATTTTTAGATATTGGAGGAGTTCTTCTAACTAATGGCTGGGATCGTAAAGCAAGATTAAACGCAATCAAAACTTTCAATCTTGATGCTGAAGAAGTGAACGAACGGCATCACCTTACATTTGATACATACGAAGTTGGGAAAATAAGTCTGACTGAATATTTAACTCGCGTAGTTTTTTATGAAAAAAGAAAATTTTCGTATGATGATTTTACATCATTTATGTTTGCGCAATCAGAGCCATTGCCGGATATGTTAAGCTACATTCGAGAATTGAAAAAAAAATATAATTTAAAAGTTACAGCGGTAAGCAACGAAGGACGTGAGCTTTCCGAGTATCGGATAAAAGAATTTAAATTGGATAATATTTTTGATGCTTTTGTTGCATCAAGTTTTGTTCACTTCAGAAAACCTGATGTTGACATATATAAAATTGCATTAGACATTTCTCAAGTAACTCCGGAGAATGTACTTTATTTAGATGACCGCCATATGTTCGTTGAAGTTGCTGGTTCAATCGGAATAAAAGGAATTCATCATGTCGATTTCGTCAAAACAAAAAATGAACTTAGTAAATACGGATTTAGTCTAAATTCGAAAACAATTTAAAGTTTGGAGAATAAAAATGAATTATTCAGAATGCGACATAGGAATGATAGGCCTTGGTGTAATGGGACGAAATTTAGTTTTAAATTTTGGAGATCATGGATTTTCGGTTGTTGGTTATGATAAAGATAAGTCAAAAGTTGATGAACTAAATAAGGAAGCAGAAAATAGAAAATTATTTGGAACAAGTTCAATTGTTGAATTTATAGAGTCATTAAGAAAACCAAAAGCAGTAATGATGCTTGTACCTGCCGGCGCGCCAGTAGATTCAGTCATCGAAGATGTTTTACCATATTTAGAACCTGGTGATCTTATAATTGACGGCGGTAATTCGCATTTCACAGATACGAACAAACGGTTCAAAGAATTATCTGATAAAGGAATTCATTTTCTTGGCGTTGGAATATCTGGTGGAGAAAGCGGCGCAAGATTTGGCCCAAGCATGATGCCTGGCGGTCCAGAAAAAGCTTATGAAAGAGTAAAAAATATTTTTGAAGCGGCTTCGGCAAAATTTAGTAATGAAAATTGTGTCGCTTATTTAGGGCCCGGTTCAGCTGGACATTATGTTAAAATGGTTCACAACGGAATTGAATATGGATTGATGCAAATAATTTCGGAAGCTTATGATTTGATGAAGCGTGGAATAGGATTAAACAACAAGCAGATTCTAGAAATTTTCAGCAAATGGAATAAAGGAAAACTTCAATCGTACTTAATTGAAATTACTGCGGATATTTTTTCTCAAAAAGATGAAGATTCTGATTCTCAATTAATTGATAAAATTCTTGACGAAGCAAAACAAAAAGGAACCGGCAAATGGACTTCGGAAGATGCGATGGAAATGCAAGTCCCTTTGCCGACAATTGATGCGGCAGTTTCGATGCGAGATATGTCTGCTTTAAAATCAGAACGGGAACAATCATCAAGATTATTATACGGCCCGGATACGAGATTCGAAACTGATTACGAGCCGTTTGTTAAACAATTGGAAGATGCGGTTTATTTTTCAATGATTTCTGCTTATTCTCAAGGGATGGCAATGCTTAAAGCTGCTTCAAAAGAATATAACTATAATTTGAATCTATCAGATGTAGCTAAAATTTGGCGCGGTGGTTGTATTATTCGTGCAAGCTTGCTTGAAATTATTCGCTCAGCTTATGATAAAAATCCTAATCTAGCCAATCTTTTTATTGATCCGGTTTTATCAAAAGAAGTTTTAAATTCTCAAGATGAAATTAGAGCGATTATAAAATCAGCCGTCGAATGCGGAATTCCAATACCTGGACTAATGGCGTCACTTGCGTATTTTGATTCGTATCGCAGCGAATGGCTTCCTGCAAATTTAGTGCAAGCTCAGAGAGATTATTTTGGTGCACATACGTATGAAAGAGTTGACGAGAAAGGAACTTTTCACACACAATGGAATCACGTTTAAGGAGGTAATGTGCAATCTGCAATTAAACCAGATGCGACTATAATTATTATTTTTGGTGCTGGAGGTGACTTAACCTGGAGAAAAATTGCACCGGCTTTATACAATTTATTTTTAGATGGATGGCTGCCGGAAAAATTTGCGGTTATTGGATTAGATATTAAAGAAATGGCTGACGAACAATATAGAGCGCGACTTCAAGATGGTATTGATCAATTTTCAAGATCAGGAAAATCTAAGCAGGAAGAGTGGATAAAATTCTCTTCAGCTATTAATTACAAAAAAGCAGATTTCACAAATCAAGAAACTTACAGTACACTTTCCGAACAAATCTTACAGGTTGAAAAAAAATGGGGAACAAAATCAAATAGAATATTTTATATGGCGATCCCACCCGCATTTATTGAACCAATTGCAGACCAGCTTGGGAAATCAGATCTTGCTGACAATAAAGATAAAGCGAGAATTGTTGTTGAGAAACCTTTCGGCCGTGATTTAACAAGCGCAAGAAATTTAAATAAAATATTATGTAATATTTTTAATGAATGTCAGATTTATCGAATAGATCATTATCTTGGAAAAGAAACAGTTCAAAACATGATTGCATTTAGATTTGCAAATGCTTTGTTCGAGCCAGTCTGGAATAGAAATTATATCGATCATGTGCAAATTACAGTTGCAGAACAAGTTGGCGTTGAACATCGCGGTGGATATTATGATAATGCCGGTGCACTTAGAGATATGATTCAAAATCATCTTTTACAATTACTTTGTCTTGTCGCAATGGAGCCGCCGGTTTCATTTAATGCTGATGAAGTAAGAAATAAAAAAGTTGACGTACTTCGTGCGATTAGAAAATATAAAACAGATGAAGTTAATGCTAATGCGGTGAGAGGCCAATACGATAAAGGTTGGATTGAAGGGCAGAAAGTAATCTCATATCATGAAGAACCCGGAGTAAATAAAAATTCGGAAACCGAAACTTTTGCGGCGATCAAATTTTTTATTGATAATTGGCGATGGCAGGATGTTCCTTTTTATCTTCGAAGTGGTAAAAGGATGACTGAAAAAATTTCTGTAATTACAATACAATTTAAACCAGTTCCGCATCGTGCATTTCCTGCAGAATCTGTTGAGAATTGGCATCCGAATCGATTGATTATAAATATTCAGCCAGAAAAAGAGATAAGACTTCGATTCCAGGCAAAAAAAACGGGACTTAAAATGATTTTAAATCCGGTTGAAATGTCGTTCAATTATGATCATGCTTATTCTACGGCTCCTCCTGAAGCTTACGAAACATTGTTACTTGATGTTATGCTTGGCGACGCAACATTATTTATGCGCGGAGATCAGGTTGAAGCTGCTTGGGAAATAATTATGCCGATTTTAGAAAAATGGCAATCAACTTCTTCAAATGATTTTCCAAACTATGCTTCAGGTTCTTGGGGACCTGAAGAAGCGGAAGCATTAATTGCACGCGACGGAAATAATTGGATTATGCTTCCGACTAAGTCAGTAGAAAATCAAGAATAAAAATTTATAAGCTAAATGAAATAATGCCTAGAAATTTTTTGATTAATAAAAGGTGCAATCATGAAAACCGTTCGAACTATTTTGAAGAATAAAGGGAAAGATATTTGGCAAATTTCACAGGAAGCTTCAGTTTATGAAGCCTTGCAACTGATGGCAAAAAAAGAAATCGGAGCGGTAGTGGTAATAGAAAATGAAATTAT
>DAIEML010000077.1 GCA_027349615.1 Ignavibacteriales bacterium
AAAACAACTGCCTGGAAAAATGTTTGCTCTACTTTAATCTCACTTTTTCTTTAAATAAAAACACGCTTGGTCACCATCTCCGTTTCTATTCAGCTTTTTAGTCTCTTCTTCAAATTCATCAATTTGAGCGGATGTGAAAATAGATTCGCCTGGATTTACGAAGTACGATTTTTTATCCATTAACGGAATGCCTTTTTTATATTGTTCGCTTCCCCAAAATTGAATGCTTCGCGAATCATATGCTGTCTTAAATATTTCAAAACCATATTTGTCTGCAAGATAGCTTAAACTTTTTTTAGAGTGATTATAAAAATGCCTCGGAGCTTCCAACGCAAACCAATTTTCTTTGTAATTCCTCCAGGCAAAAGAAGAACAAACCGGAATTCTAATTAACAAAAACTTTCCGCTTCCAAGCATCGATGACAATTTCTTAAACACCGCATGCTGATCTTCCAAATGTTCCAATGAATGATGCATCATTATCAAATCGTATTTACCATCAATCTTGGAAAGATTTTTTTTATAAATCTTAACTCCATTTTTGTAGAAAATATTTTTCTCGATGAAAGCATCAATGCCGGTAAGATTTGTAAATCCTGTATTTCCCATTCTAAACAAAAGTTTTCCGGTTCCGCAGCCGACATCCAAAATCTTGCTATTCAAATTAACACCAACTGCTTTTAACCAGCCTACGTAAGTTGGTTCACCGTATTTTTTAAATAATATTTTTCCGATGAAACTGTTTAATCCAAAAGCATATCGATCGCGGAAAATGTTCAACTTCTCTTTCAAAAATTTTTCTTTATTAATTTGAAAAGAGAAATAATCATTTGGATAGTACTTCGATAGATTTTCCGGCGGATTGGTAATTTGAAGACATTCGCAGTTAGAACATTGGCAATAAACAAATTCATCTCTTGTCCCAAATTGCATTTCACGAACTGTGTAAAATTTATTCCCTTCTTTATTGCCGCATATTCTGCAAGTAAATTCCATCAATACTTTTTCCGGTTCTTCCACAATGATTTCAGCCGTTCCTTCAAATTCTTTTCTTGTCCGTTCTCAGTTGGGAAATAATATTGTGCATTCTTCAATTCATCAGGCAAATAATTTTCTAAAATAAAATGATCATCGAAATCATGCGGATACTTATATTCTTTTCCGTAGCCGATAGACTTCATCAATTTAGTTGGTGCATTTCTTAAATGAATTGGAACAGGGAACAATGATTTGCTTCTTACATCAGAAAGCGCGTTCTCAATTCCTAAATATGCAGCATTACTCTTTGGTGACGATGCAAGATAAGTTGTGCATTGAGCTAAAATTATTCTTGCTTCAGGCATCCCAATTTTGTCCACAGCACTGAATGCTGCTTCAGCTAAAACTAATCCATTCGGCGAAGCGTTTCCAATATCTTCTGAGGCAAGCACAACTAATCTTCGCGCGATGAACAAAGGATCTTCTCCGCCTTCAAGCATTCTTGCAAGCCAATAAAGCGCGGCATCCGGATCGCTGCCGCGAACACTTTTTATAAACGCCGAAATTACATTGTAATGTTCTTCACCGGCTTTATCATAAATTATATTTTTCTTTTGAACAATATTTTCAAGAACTTCTTTTGTTATTTTGATTTGACCGGAATTTAATTCTTGAATAACTGCAGCTTCAAAAATACTAAGCATAACTCTTGCATCTCCGCCGGAAAGATAAATCAAAAAGTCGATATCAATCGATTCAATTTTTAGCGAAGATAAAAATTCATCTTTCTTAATTGCCGATTCAAGAATAAAAATTAAATCCTCTTTCGACAAATCTTCGAGAATAAAAACTCTTGCCCGCGAACGCAAAGCCGGAATAACTTCGAACGAAGGATTTTCAGTTGTAGCTCCGATTAAAATAATCAATCCGGCTTCAACAGAATGAAGCAGAGCATCTTGCTGCGCTTTGTTGAACCGATGGATTTCATCAATGAAAAGAATTGTTCTTTTATTTAACTTTTCATTTTGAGAACCAATTTCAATAATTTCTCTAATGTCTTTCACGCCGGATGAAACAGCATTTATTTGATGAAAATCTGAATTGGTATGCTCGGCAATAATTTTTGCAATTGTAGTCTTGCCGGTTCCCGGAGGTCCCCATAAAATGAAAGAGCTGAGCGTATCATTCTCAATCATTAGTCTAATTGATTTTCCATCTCCAAGCAAAGATTTTTGTCCGCTGAATTCACTTAGTGTTTTTGGTCGTACTCTTTCCGCTAATGGAATTTGAGGAATATTTATTTTTTGCATAGCCGCCATCTAATTGCCTAATCCGAACAAATCATATTACCAAATTTTCAAAAACAA
This sequence comes from Ignavibacteriales bacterium, assembly GCA_027349615.1. The sequence continues at coordinate 2,346 of DAIEML010000077.1, forward strand.
AATCAACTTATAGATTTTTTACTTTTCAATAATCCGAATTGTCTTTTCTCCTTTTCTGATCATGCCGTATTTTTCTCTCGCAACTTTTTCTATCTTTGCCGGAACTTTCTTTTGAAGAGAATCAATTTCTGCTTGAAGCTGCTTATTGTCTTTATCAACATCCGAGATTTGTTCGTTTAAAGATTTTATTTGGCCTCTTAATTTTAAATATTTCAATATCCCAGAATCATTGAAAAAAATATAGAGCACACCGGCTAAAAAAAATATCGCAAAGATGAAATATTTTAATCGTCCGTTCTTAAAGAAATTCATTTTAAACTTAGCTTAATAATTCTATCAATTAATTCTTCAAAAGAAATCCCGACAGCCTTTGCCATCTTAGGAACAAGACTAGTTGACGTCATTCCGGGCAAAGTATTTACTTCCAGACAATAAGTTTTAAAATCATTGCTTAGCCGGAAATCCATTCTCGCATAAACGCTGCAGCCAAGAGCTTTGAATGCTTTTAGTGCTTGAGATTGAAGTTCAAGCTGAACCCACTCCGGTATGTTTGCAGGAACTTCATACTCGCTCATGCCTGAAGTGTATTTACATTCATAGTCATAAATTCCGTGCTTTGGTTTTATTTCAAGAACCGGTAAAGGTTTATCTTCCAGAACTCCAACTGTAACTTCATGTCCGGAGATATATTCTTCAATTAAAACTTTTTCAGCATAATGAAACGCAAGCTTGAGTGCATTAGTAATATCAGCTTCATTCTTGCATATTGTAAGCCCAACAGTTGAACCTTGATCATTCGGTTTAATTACACAAGGATAAGCGAAGTTGTCTTTAATTCTCTTTTTTAAATCAGCTTCCGAATCTTTTCTTTCAGCAACAATCCAATCCGGAGTATCAATTTCATAATGACGGAATAAAATTTTTGACATCAATTTATCCATGGCCATTGAACTCGAAATAACATTTGAACCAGTATATTTTATTCCTCTCAGTTCGAGAAGAGATTGAATAGTTCCGTCTTCTCCCCATTTGCCGTGGAGCGCTAAGAATGCCAAATCAACTTCATCAAATATTTTTGAGTTGACCGCATCAACATAATTTCTGTTTGATAATTCCGCGAAATCTTCTTTCTTAAAAAAATCTTCTTCCTTATGCGGCTGATGTTTTCCGTAAGCCGGATCAACTAAAATTGTTTTATAACCTAAAGTAGTCAGAGCTTTATAGATTGAGCCCGCAGAAGATTTTGAAACTTCTCTCTCCGGTGAGGTTCCGCCAAGCAATAAAGCAATGACAGGTTTCTTCTTGTTCGTCATTAAATAATTCTTTCTGTAAAGTATTCTTTAAAAATTAATTGGATACGTTTTGAAATTTAGTTAAACGAATATCATCTAAAAAACATTTCTTTCATCAACATCAAGGCCGTAGCTTTGCTTTGAAATTTTTACTAACTCTTTTACTTTTTCCACCGGCAGTACATTTGCACCGCCAAGTAATTTTGTCATCAATAAAATTTGGGCTGAATGTTCAAGTTTTTCCATCTTGTTGTAAGCATCCTTCAAAGTTTTGCCCAAAGTAACCGCGCCATGATTTTGAAGAAGGAATCCCCATGCATAATCAATATAAGGTTCCATACTTAAAGGCAGTTCATCAGTTGATGGCGTAGCGTATTTGCAAAGTGGAACTTTTCCTAAAGTTAAAATTACTTCTGGAAAATAATTTCCGGTAAGCCCTTCGCCAAGCGATGCAAATGCCGTTGCAAATACCGGATGGCAATGCACTACAGCATTTACGTCAGGCCGTTTTGAATAAGCATAAAGATGAATTTTATATTCAGTAGAAATTTTTCCGCGGCCGCTTAAAATATTTCCGGCAGCATCAATTTCTATGATATCATCTTCAGTAACATCGCCTTTGCGTACCGCAGAGCGAGTAATTAAAAATGTATTTTGAGGAGTTGCTATTGAAATGTTTCCGTCATAAGCAGAGACGAAACCTTTTTCATAAACTCTATGGCAAATTTCTACTAATTCTTTTTTGCCAGACATTTATCTTCTAACTCTTCCATTAATTTCATATTTATATAACCATCATTACCAGTAACATGTGGCGTTTCATTTTCTATAAAAGATTTTTGGACTGATCTTAATGATTGAAGAAATTTATTTCCTCTTTTTCTAAATGCTTTTTTAGCTTCGCCGTCAAGAAGAATTGTCAACTTTGAAGGAACATTCTTCACTCCAATAAGATTGTCAATACTCAAAGCTCCTTTATGTCCAAGTATTTCAATCCTGTTGAATGCTTTTTTATTATTAAATGAAACATTAAAATAGCCGTAACCGCTTTTTTCAAATTTCACAATTCCAGCAGAAAAATCATCGACTTCACTTTTATAAATTATATCATCAATAACTCCGTCAATTGAAGAAATTTCTCCGCCAAAAAATCTGAGAAGATCAATCATGTGCGTGCCAATATCTCGTAAAGCACCGCCGCCGCTCAATTCTTTTTTGAATCTAAAATTATTTCCCGGGGGGAAATCAGTATTATAATTAACACTGATCGAAACCAATTTTCCAAGAAGTTGTCTTTCCAAAAATTCTTTTGCTTTAAGAATTAATGGATGGAAACGATATGTATAATTTACGGCAAATTGTACGTCCGATTCTTTACAAACTTTCACCATTTCTTCTGCTTGAATTGATGTAATTGAAATTGGCTTGTCGCAAAGAATATGTTTCCCGGCCCTTGCAGTTTTTAAAACTTGTTCGTAATGATTTATGTTTGCACTTCCGATGTAGACAGCTTCAATATCCGATTTCAGGAATTCATCCAAATCAGAGAAATAATTTGGAATGCCAAATTTTTCTGAAATGAATTTGGCGCGTTTTGCATCGCTGCTAAATACAGACTCAATTGAGCTTCTTCTTAATAGCTTTATTGTAGGAATGAATGAATTTTCTGTAAATCTTCCGCAGCCAATGACCCCCCATTTTAATTTTTTTAAAGTTGGTTTCTTTAATTTTTTCATAATTCAGTTTTTAAATCAGCCAATTACTTTCTTTTGTTTTAATCTATCCATCAACTTAATTACCGGAAGAGAATTTTGCATAATATAGAAATGAACACTCTTCACATTTTTATTTAATAATTCTTCAACTTGATTTGCCGCCCACTCAATACCAATATCAAGCACTTGTTCTGGTCTTGCAGAATAAACTTCATCAACTAATTCCTGTGGAAGATTAATATAAAAATTTTTAGGAATACTAATTAAATGAGATTTGTTCGTTAATATTTTCAATCCCGGAATGATTGGAGCATCTATTCCTTCTTGGTGACAAAGTTCCAAATACTTAAAAAATACTTTGTTGTCAAAAAACATTTGAGTAACAACATAATCTGCGCCAGCATCAACTTTAGATTTTACAAATTTAATATCTGTTTTTAAATTAGGAGCTTCAAAATGTTTTTCAGGATATCCGCTAACGCCAATGCAAAAATCTGAAGGCCTTGCATCAAGAAGATTTTCCTCAAGATATTTTCCGCGGTTCATTCCCATAATTTGATTTACCAAATCGACCGCATGTTTATTTGCACTTTTGCCTTCAGGAATTGGTTTTTGAAATCCAGTATCATCACCGCGAATTGCGAGAACGTTTTCAATTCCCAAATAACTTAATTCAATTAAAAAATCTTCTGTTTCTTCGCGTGTAAATCCTTGTGTTAAAATATGCGGCACTGCATCAATGTTATATTTATTTTGAATCAGCGCGCAAATGCCAAGAGTTCCAGGCCTTTTCCGTTTAATTTTTTTTTGTATCCCTTTTGTTGTTTCTTCATAAACAACTTCAGCAGAGTGACTGGTAATATCGATAAACGGCGGTCTGTATTTAACAATATCTTCTATAACTGCAAGAAGGCTTTTAATATCGCCGCCTCTTTTGGGAGGAATAAGTTCAAAACTAATTAAAGGTTCTTTTGCATTTCTTAAATGTTCTATTACTTTTGCCATTAAGTTTTTTCCTACAGGATACTCTTCGAAATTTTGATTTGTAAATTTAACATAATCGAAATTAAACTACATGTTTTTTAATAAATACAATGAAGAAATTTTTATTCGCTTGGTATAAGAACGAGCAATTTATTTTTTTTGTTTTCTACTGATTTCAAATCGGTTTTAACTTTAATATACTTTCCTGTTAGCCATAAATTTGTCATATCTTTGTAATGTTGGCTAAGAAAATTTCCCGATTCACCGGTGCACAAAATTAAATTTATTTCATCGGGTTTTGAAAAATCATAAATGTATCTCATAACTGGTCCAAGGTTATTTTCAAACTCGCCATGTTTGAATTGCGGATAATTATCCAAACCTTTTGTGAATGAATACTCTGTATTAAATATTGTAGTTCCATCTCCGCCAATTTCATATGGACCAATATTTAAAACCTTATCAACTATTGATGAAACACCGCTAAAAGGATGTTTGAAAATAACATGATGCAATCTTCCCCACTGCCATTCAGCTGGATCTTCACCATAGTTTTTCTCTAAATCCGTTAAAGCATTATCCATACTTTTGCGAATAATATCATCACGCGTTTCAATTTCAGGAGTTGACGGATCATCAAACCATGAGCTTTGCGGATTATCTAGTAATTGAATTATTGTTCTTAGTGGAATGTTCTGGACAAAAACGTACTCATCATAAAGTGCTTCTCCCATTTTGTTAAGAAAAATATTTTCCATCAGCTTTTCAAAAAATTTTGAATAAATCGCCGGCGCTTGACTATATTGATCCATTTTAAAATTCCATTGTTTTAACAGATTTAGTGAAAGTCGCAAATGAGAATCGGTAACTTTCACATTCCTAAACGCGTCAAGAATATATTTTGTAACTTTTTCAGCATAAGGTGAAGTAACATCCATCTGGAATTTCTTAAAATCATTTACAGAAAATTTTTCTTTTGAATTTAAAAGCTGAGTAATTCTATCAATTCGTGATGATGGCTCCCATAAATTTGAAATGTAGTATTTAAAATTTTGAACTGTTTTATTGTTCGCAGAAGCTATATAATTTTGTGAAGGATTAAACAATTGTGGTAATTCATTTTGCGGAACAAATCCTTTCCAATCATTTTGTTCATTGGTCCCGTCATAAATAAATTCCTTCGTATTTAAATTTCTTATAGGAAGTTTAGCACCAAAGAAATATCCAATGTTACCATCTTTATCACCATAAACAAAATTTTGACCTGGAACTGAATAATCAATTAAAGCATCTTTAAATTCATTCCAATTTTTTGCTTTATCTATTTCATCAATAGCTTTTATTTCATAACTAACATAATTTCCAAGCCAATGCATACTGATAACTGCATTTTTATGGTCAGGAATATTTTTATTCGTAAAAATAAAATTATATGGATGGATGTCTGAAATGATTGGCCCATGCCCGGTTGACTTAACTTCAATCACTACACTGGAAGAATCCCTAACTTTTATAATTTCTTTTCTAACAAATAAATTTTGCCAAGCGCCATTATAAAAATATTTTGTTCCGGTTGAGTCAATTTGTTCAGAATAAAAATCAGCATCATCTTCCATTATATTTGTTAATGCCCAGGCAATATTTCCATTTTCTCCAATAATGATTCCAGGATCGCCGGGTAAAGTAAAACCTGCAGCTGTTGTTCCAGGTGTGCGAATAACTGCGGCATACCATCTTCCAGGAGCGCTAAAAGCTAGGTGAGTATCGTTTGCAATTATTGGTTTTCCAGTAGTGGATAAGTTTCCATTAACTATCCAATTATTTGAGCCGATATGCGTTCCAGTCCATCCCATAAAATTTCTGAACGCTTGATCAGTTTTCATAAATGAATTACTAACATGCAAAATATTTTTCGTATCATTTGGAATAATCGCTGGAGAATTTTCTGGAAAAGATGGCATAATATCTTTTACTTTATCATAACCAAATTTCTGAATCAAATCAATGAAAGCAAAATCAGACCACCAGCTTATATTCAATTCCCAAGCCATCATTCTTCCAAGTACAATACAATCAATCGGCTTCCATGGTTGAGGATCGTAACCTAAAAGGTCAAATTCAACTGGATATTTTCCTTTTTCATGATTTATATAAAAATTTACTCCATTTGAATAAGCTGTTAATATTTTTAATGTAGCCGGATCTAATTGTGCAAAAATTTTTTTAGCAGTTTCCGTAATTCCAATTGTTCTAAACATTTTATCAAATGGTATGGTTTTAGGACCGATAATTTCACTAAGCTTTCCTTCGCCTGCTCTTCTAATTAAATCCATTGAAAACAATCGGTCTTCAGCGTGCACATAACCTAAGGCAAAGGCAGCATCTTCATCAGAGTTTGCAACAATATATGGAACGCTCATGCTATCTCTATAAATTTTTATTTCTCCAGAAATTCCTTGAACTGTAATTCTCCCAGAATATTTTGGAAGAGAAGTGGTTAGCATATGATAAAAGATAAATCCCGCAGCAACGATTAAAATTAGAAAAGAAACAATAATGCCGATAATTACTTTAAACCATTTCTGCATTTCAGAACTTTCTTGCTTATCTAAATATAATTAAAAATATATTTAAGCTTAGAAAATTTGATACTGTAAAAAAATCAAAAAAGTCATATCATTTCTGATAATATTTCATCGCTTCAGGCAGTTCTTTCTTTATGTCATCAATCCTAGTTTGATCTGAAGGATGATCGCTTAAAAATTCTGGTGGTGATTGACCTTTCATAGCGATTGCCATTCTTTGCCAAAAGTCTAAAGCTTCATGAGGATCATAACCTGCCATTGCCATAAATATTAATCCTAAATGATCAGCTTCACTTTCTTGAAGTCTACTATATGGAAGCAGAACCCCTACTTGTGTTCCAATTCCAAAAGCTGCCATAAAAAGATTTTGAGTTTCAGCTGGCTTTGATTTAATTGCTTCTGCAAGCGCAACTCCTCCAAGTTGAGTTAGCAACGCTTGGCTCATTCTTTCATTTCCATGTTTAGCAACCGCATGAGCAATTTCATGTCCCAATACAACAGCTAAACCTGCTTCAGTTTTTGTAATTGGAAGAATACCAGTATAAACAACGACTTTGCCTCCCGGCATACACCATGCATTTGCTTCTTTACTTTCAACTAAATGAAATTCCCACTTATAGCCATTTAATTGATCAGAAAGATTATGCTCAGC
>DAIEML010000078.1 GCA_027349615.1 Ignavibacteriales bacterium
TTATAAATGGCTCAGATACTTTAACAACCATTTCTGATACAAATGGAAATTATGTTTTTGCGAATCTCAGCCCGGGAAATTACACATTAACTGCTTCAGGAAGTGATGGCTGGGGCGGAGTTAATTCAACGGACGCTTTAATGGCGGCTAGATATTTTTCACATCTTATATCACTTGATTCGTTACAATTAAAAGCCGGAGACGTAAACAATAACGGGCAAGTGAACGCTACTGACGCTTTATTAATTGCAAGAAGATTTACTAATTTAATTCATTCGTTCAAAAAACCTGATTGGGTATTTTCAACCCCAATAACAATATCAATTAGTGATTCAAATGTTGTTGAAGATATTAAAACTCTAACCACAGGAGATATAAATAAATCTTATTCTCCATAAATTTTATAGCACTATTTAAAATTTATTTGCATCGGATGAGCTTCAGTATTAAATATTACTGTGTTAAAATTTAAAGTTGATTCCGGCGAAAATAATAAATAAAGATACTTTAAAGTTTCAGCAAGAAAAAAACTTTCCATTGCGTCCTGCTTTTCTTTAGTAACTACATTTTTTAGCTCGGCAAAACCAGCATCAGTTTTACAATATTTCACAATGTTATCAAAAAAGGTTTTTCCCATTTCAAGATATTTTTCATCATGTGAATAATGATAAAGGTAATAAGCTGACTCAATAATTTCCGGGCGTAGATAATATTGCGGATAAAGAATTTTCATGTTTGAAAAATTTATTTCTTCCGGTTCAATTCCTTCGAGGTTCCACATTTTGTAACAAGAATTTTCTAATGCTTCCGCTCTTTTCAAGTTTTCGCTTAATGCAAGCTCAGCAGGAAAAAATGCATCAAGCGACCCGAAATCTGTTGATGTTTTTTTCCCAGTGTTCATGTCTGCTTGTGCATACCAAAATCCAGTTGAAGTTGAATCAGCTAAATATTTGTTGACGGATTTAATACTTGTTCGCCACATTCTCATGCAGTCTTTATCTCCGAAAAGTTTCCAGCCTTTTAAAAGATATTCATAATAAGAATCAATTCCGCCGCTGATATGGCTTTCTGTATCTTTCCATTCGCCAGAATCAACGTTTATTGCAGTACCGACTAAGCCTATTTTTGACCTTCGGTTATATAATTGGACCAAAGCATTTTTTGCTTTTTTATAATAAATAGGATTTCCCGAAATCTTGCTTAAAGTTCCAAACTCAATTAATAAGGTTCCGATTTCTGCAGGATTGCTTACTTTGCCTTTTGTTTTTCCGGTTTTCAAATTGACAAACATGTAAGGCATTCCTGTTTTTGAATTGAATACCGGCAGCAATCTGTTTCCAAGGTCTTTCGCAAGACTCAAAAATCTATTATCATGATCAAGTTCGTAAGCTGATAATAATCCGCCAAGCATTCTAATTGTAATTTCAAAATTCTTTACATAAATATCTTTGTCGAATGAAAGGCTGTCCAAAATTAATTCTTTTGCCTCATCGGCTTCTTTCTTTAATCCCATTAAAGTCATAGTATCAAAGGCGTCAACCGGAGTCATTAGAAGAGAAACACCATACCAGTCTTTATAACTTTTGCTGATTGGTTTTAATTCATCATGACCCCAAGCATATTTTTTGTAACCGTTCCAAGCATGAAGAAATTCTTCTTTTACTTCTTCAGCTAATTTTGCTTTATCGATTTTATGATTGCTTGAATTAGTTGAATTTTCATTCGCTATAATTTTTGTGGAAAATAAAAATATAATTGAAATAAATATCGTAATTGAAAAAAATCGTCTGAAATTATTCATATTATTTTTCTTTCATTGATGGTGGAAAATCTTTTTTGTTTGAACCCCATTTTTTGTTGGGTTTATTTCCCATAGTAAAAATCAAATTACCGCCGTTCATTATTTCTCTATGATAAATATAAGTTCGATCTAATTTTTTCCCGTTAAGCTTTGCAGATTGAATATACTTATTTTCTTTGGAAGCATTTTTTGCAATGACTGTAAAATATTTTCCTTTTCCAACGTTTATCGAAACTTTGTTAAACATTGGACTGCCGATTACATAAATTCCATCTGCCGGATTCACCGGATAAAAACCGAGTGAACTAAAAACAAACCATGCCGACATTTGCCCGCAATCGTCATTACCGCATAAACCATTTGTGGAATCGGTATATAAAGTTTCGCAAATTTTTCTGACAATTTCTTGAGTCTTCCATGGTTTGCCTGCGTAATTATAAAGATAGGCAATATGATGGCTCGGCTCATTTCCTTGCGCATATTGTCCGATCATTCCGGAAATATCCGGCGATGCATTCGAACCTTCAATAACGGGAGATTGATTGAATAATGAATCCAGTTTTTGAGTAAAATTTTCGTTGCCGCCCATTAATTTTATTAATCCATTTACATCTTGAGGAACAAACCAATTCCATTGCCAAGCATCGCCTTCGGTATATACATCGTTTCGATGATTCGAATATCGCGGGTCAAAATTTTTTATCCAATTACCGTTGCTTTCTTTGCCGCGCATAAATTTAGTTGATGGATCAAACAAATTTTTATAATTACCGGCTCTATTCATAAAAAGTTTGTAATCATTCTTCTTATGAAGAAGTCTAGAAATTTGAGCAATGCACCAATCGTCGTAAGAATATTCCAGAGTTTTAGAAACTGATTCATTTTCTTTGTCAGCCGGGACGTATCCAAGTTTTTTATAATATTTTAAACCAAAATGATCTTGCATTGCACTTTTCTTCATAGCCTCATAAGCTTCATTAATATTAAAGCCGTGAAATCCTTTTAAAATTGCATCAGCAATTACAGGTACGGCATGGTAGCCAATCATCGTGTTTGTTTCATTACCTTCAAGTTCCCAAACCGGAAGAAGACCAGCTTCTTCATAATGTGCCAACATTGATTTTATAAAATCATTGACTAGATTTTTTTCAATAATTGTGAACAAAGGATGCTCTGCACGAAAAGTATCCCAAAGAGAAAAAACTGTGTATTGATTATAACTTTTTGCGTTGTGAACCAAACTATCTGCACCTTTAAAATTTCCGTTCAAATCGCTGAAAAGATTCGGTGCAAGCATTGTGTGGTACAAAGCAGTATAAAAAGTTTCTTTTAAATTATTATCCGAAGCTTCTATTTTTATTTTAATTAATTCTTTCCTCCATGAAATTGAAGCATCATTTTTTATTTTTTCAAAATTCCAATTCGGAATTTCTGAATTAAGATCTTTCATTGCTCCTTCAATATTCGCTGATGATATACCCGTCTTTACTAAGATTACTTCTCCCAGTTTAGTTTTGAATTTAAAAATACCTTCAAGAGATTTTCCTTTTGCTTCGATTTCATTATTGTTTAGTTGATTATTCAAATCTATAAAATGTTCGTTAAATGGTTTAGAAAATTTTGCCGCAAAATAAACACGCTGATCTTTTGCCCAGCCGGTTGAAAATCTATAACCGACAATTGTTGTGTTATCTACTATTTTTAAGTATGCTTCAGTTGTATTATCCCAATTCAAACTATGTCCTAAATTTAAAACGATGATAGCATCATCGCTGTTTGGGAAAATATATTTTTGAAAACCAGCTCGTTTAGTTGCAGTTAATTCAGCTTTGATGCCGAAAGTTTTCAGTTCTACTGAATAATAACCAGGCGAAGCAGTTTCAGTTGAATGTGAAAAAACAGAATGCAAGTTTTTCAATTTTGAATTGCCAGTTTCACTGTTAATCGAAAGGACAGCTGGCATAAATAAAATGTCGCACAAATCTCCAATACCAGTTCCGCTTAAATGTGTATGACTGAATCCAATTATAACACTGTCTGAATAGTTGTACCCTGAACACCAGTCCCAACCTGCAGTGCCATTATCCGGGCTTAGTTGAACCATTCCGAACGGAACACAAGCTCCGGGAAAAGTATGCCCATGCCCGCCGGTACCAATAAAAGGATTTACAAATTTATTTGGATCAAATTTCTTTAACCTAGTATGTGCGAATTGAGGTGTTGAAGAAATTATGATTAAGAATAATATTAAAAAAAATATCAGAAGACTTTTTATTTTCATTTCTAATCCTTAAGTAGGTGAGGTTTCTCTTTGTGAAGTTTTAAAATTAATTCACCGAAAAGAGTATTTGCCCAGGCAAACCATTTTCGAGTGAATTCATTTGGATCATCTTCATTAAATGATTCATGAATAAAACCTGTTCCGGCTTCAGTCGAGAGAATTGTTTCTAAGCAAGATGAAATTTCCTCATCATTATCAGAAGTAAGCGCTCGCATAATTAAACTCAAAGGCCATATTTTTCCCAAGCCTGTATGAGGGCTTCCAATTCCTTCAGCAAATTTTCCTTTGAAGAAATATGGATTGCTGCGGCTGAAGATAAATCGTCTTGTGTTTTTATAAATTGTATCTGATTTTGAAATGCAATCAAAATATGGAAGAGATAAAAGTCCTGGAAAGCTTGGGTCATCCATGAAAAGCTGATTGCCGAATCCGTCCACTTCATAAGCAATCATTTTACCAAAATTTAAATGCTGAGATAAAGAAAATTTTTTCAAAGCGTTCTCAACTTCATCTGCAAGTACCGAACTTTCATTAGCAAAATTTTTATCGCCGATTATTTTCCTGAACATTTCTGAAAGTTGACGCAATGAAACAACAGCAAAATAATTTGAAGGAATATAGAATGGAAAAATTGTGGCATCATCTGAAGGTCTGAATATTGAGCAAATCAACCCAACCGGATTAATTGGATTTCCATAACCTCCACCGGCGACAGTATCTGACTGCCATGCAGTAACTCTTTGAAATTTATACGGACCATGTCCATTTTTCCTTTGCTGCTGCTTAAATGTTTTAACAATAAGCTTCATCGCTTCAATCCATTTTGAATCGAAGCATGAAATATCATTTGTAATTTTCCAATAACCATGCGCCAGCCTGATCGGATAACAAAGCGAATCGAGTTCCCATTTCCTTTCGTGAAGTTCAGGCTTCATTTGTGTTAAATCTTTATCCCACTCGCTTCCGGTTGGACCGTAATTAAAAGCGTTGGCATATGGATCAATTAAGATGCATTTTGTTTGTCTATTAATTACTCCTGCTAGAAGTTCTTTCAATTTTTTATCTTCATTTGCAAGCGGCAGATAAGGCCAAACTTGTGCTGATGAATCTCTAAGCCACATTGCATTTATGTCACCGGTAATTAGAAAAGTGTCTGGCTTGCTATCAATCATTTTAAAATTTACCGTTGTATCAAGAGTATTCGGATAACAATTTTCAAACATCCAGGCAAGCTTTTCGTTCTTAATATCCCTTTTTACTTCTTTAATTTTGTTCTCAACAGCTTCGCTTACAAAATTGCGTTTACCCAAAGTCGGTCTTTTTGAAACAAAATTATTTTTGCTTTGTACAAGGGGAATTTTGAATCCAGATAAACTTAAACCTGCAATTGCAAGTCCACTTGTTTTTATGAAATCTCTTCTGGTAGGCATATAGTAATTATTCTATTATTGAAAATAAATTTAGAAATGAATATTAAATTAATCTTCATACATGGCTGAAAAAATAAATTACCGAAAAACTAAATTTATTTTATGTGCAAAACAATATTGTGTTTAATATTTTATAAAAAAAGAGGAGAACCGTTTTTGATTCTCCTCTTTAAAAAATAAAAATATATTAAGTTTATCTTTCCCAATAAACTCTAATACTTTTTTCTCCTTCACCATATTGGAAAGTAAAATTACCCTGATATGATCTTGCTAAAGCCTCGCCAATTCTTCGCGCAATATGGATTCCAGTTGTTGTTAATACGGCATGGCTATTATTAAACTTCATACTCATTATTCTTTCCAGCGGTCTGTCTTTTTTTTCAATTTTTTCTGTATTCATAATTAAATTGGAAATCTCATTTTTATGATCGCCAAAAAATCTTCCTTTTAATTCAATGTAACCTGCTGGATAATTATCAATTATTCTTTTGCAAGCAGGACAAACAGTTTTTTTTGTAGTATTTGAAGTTTCTTTCCATAGCCATCTGCCATTAGAAAATATAGCACCGCAATTTGTACAAATACTTTCAGCCGGGAGAGTGCTGGTATCCAAGTAAACATCTTTTCTCTTTTCCTGAATTAATCTGTCTTTTCTTTTGTGCGAGCTTCTAATGTTCATACCTCCTCCTTCGAGTTGGATTTAGGTTTATGAATTTTTGATTTGATTTTTTTTAATAAGAGAATTATTTATTCCGCAATAAATGCAATAAACTCTTTTTAATATTTTAATTTTCCCTCCTTTAAATAATTGAAATGAAAATTTTTTTATTGAACGTAATTATTCCTTTCTTTAATTATTAATTAAGATTTAAGTGATGTGAATTTTCTGTAGATCGTAGCAAGTTTGAAATCCTTTTTCTGCTGCTGGTATCAATGTAAATTTCTTTAGCTCAATTGTCAATCTTATTTTTTGGTACACTTTTATTTGGGTGATTTTTTCCACAAAAAAAATATCAACAATAGTTAATACTGTAACATTTTAGATAATAAGGAAATTATTATTGCCTTTTATGCAATATTTGTAGAATTTTCTACTATAAAATTTATTAGGAGGGGATATGGACCTCATCTTCAAAAGTTCTGAAATTAAAAATAACGAATTATTTCCGTCCAAATACACTTGTAGCGGTGAAAATATTTCGCCGCAACTAAAATGGATTTGCAATAGTGAAGTTGTAAAATCATTTGTCATTTTTCTAGAAGATCTTGATGATAAAAACGGAACTCCAATTCATTGGATATTATTTAATATTCCATCGTTTATCAATCAACTTCATGAAGACATTACTACTGTTCGGAATGTACCGGATGAAGTTTGTATCGGTACAAATGATTTCGGGAAAATCGGCTACACCGGGCCTTGTAATCAGTCAGGCGTTCATCATTACGCATTTAAAATTTTTGCATTAGATAGAGGCTTGCCATTAGTTCCAGGCTCTGCTAAAAATGAAATTTTAAAAGCAATGGAAGGACATATCATTGGAAAAGGGAAGTTAATCGGGAAGTACGTAAAATCTAAATAATCGTTCTAGTTTATTTGTTAAACTTTTATCATCTGATTGCTTCAATTTCGAAAAAATATATTCGAATAGAATCTTATATTTATTAATCAAATTCTACAATAATATTTTTCTTCTTTTTTCATGATTACAATTCAAGGTGTTGTTGATATTTATGTTTTCCATAATACTGAATCTGGTTACAGCGTTGTAAAACTGGAAGACGGATCAACAATTGTTGGCATTCTTCCTAAATTTACTTCAGGTGAAATAGTTGAATTTAACGGCGAATGGGTTGTTCATTCAAAATTTGGGAAACAATTTAAAGTCGAAAATTTTAAAGTACATTTGCCAATAACTGAAGAAGGAATAATTAAATTTCTTAGTTCCAGAATTATTAAAGGAATCGGAGAAAGAACAGCAAAAAAAATAGTTGAAAAATTTGGTAATAAAACTCTAGATATCTTAGATAATGAAATTGAAAAACTTGGTGAGATAAAAGGATTCAGCAGAAGAAAAATTGAAGAAGTAAAAAAGGGCTGGGAAAAGCAGCGCGGGATAAAAAATACAATGATTGAACTTCAATCCTTGGGCATAAGTTCAAGTATTGCGATGAAAATTTATAAAACTTACGGCGAAAATTCCGTTAAGATAGTTCAAACAAATCCTTATCAATTAACTTATGATGTATGGGGAGTTGGTTTCAAGACAGCTGATAATATCGGACATGACGTCGGCATCAAACGAGATCATCCATTCAGAATTAAAGCCGGAATTATTTTTATCATGAACGAAGCTGCCAAAAACGGTCATGTTTATCTTCCTCTTGAAGAGATAATTAAACATTGTAATCAAATGCTTGATTACGAACTTGCCCATTCGGATCAAATGCTAATTGAGCTTGAGCGCGACGGCCAAATAGTTATAAAAGAAAATAAGATTTATCTAGCTGCTCTTTTTTATGCTGAAACTAATATTGTCGTATTAATTAAAAAACTATTAAGCAAAAAAAGTGAACAAACGATTGAAACTGAAAATCTACTGAAATCAATTTCAGAAAAATTTTCTGAAGAACAAGTGCTGGCAATTAAATGTTCTCTTGAAAATAAAATTCTTATTCTCAACGGCGGGCCAGGAACGGGCAAAACGGAAACATTAAAAGGGATAATTAATCTTTATGACATTTTGAAGAAAAAAATTCTCCTTGCCGCGCCTACAGGTAGAGCGGCAAAACGAATGAATGAAGTCGTAGGGAGAGATGCAAAAACTATTCACCGGATGCTTGAATACAACCCGACAATTAACTTATTTAATTTTAATAGCGACAATAAACTTGAAGCTGATCTGATAGTGATTGATGAAGTTTCGATGATTGATACTTATTTGATGTATAATCTTCTTGAAGCAATAAACGAATCAACAACCCTTATTCTTGTGGGAGATACAAATCAACTTCCTTCAGTCGGGCCTGGAAACGTTCTTCATGATCTTATCAGTTCAGAATTAATTCCTGTCGTTACGCTTACAAAAATCTTCCGGCAAGCAGAAGAAAGCCGAATTATTTTAGCCGCGCATCAAATTAACAAAGGGATTTTTCCGAATTTTTCTAATGGATCAGAAAGCGATTTCTTTTTCATCGAAGAAAATGATGAAGCTAAAATTCCGGAATTAATTTTGGACCTTTGCAAAAATCGGCTTCCTATAAAATATAATTTTAATTCAATGAATGATATTCAAGTTTTAAGCCCGATGCATCGCGGCGAAGCCGGCACTATTAATTTAAATTACACATTGCAAGCCGGTTTAAATAACCGAGAGGTAATATTAAAACACGGTGGGTATAATTTTAAATCAGGCGATAAAGTAATGCAATTGAAAAACAATTATGAAAAAGAAATTTTTAACGGCGACCTTGGAATTGTTATCAGCGGAAATTCAGAAAAAAAAATATTAACGATAGAATTCAACGGTAAAACTTTCGAATACGGGGCTGCCGAATTAGATGAAATTACACTTGCTTATGCGGCAACAGTTCATAAAAGTCAGGGCAGCGAATATCCTTGTGTTGTACTTGCTTTAACAACATCTCAATATATAATGCTTCAGAGAAATCTACTATATACCGCCGTAACACGCGCATCAAAGCTGATGATACTAATTGGTACAAAGAATGCAATTTCAATTGCAGTAAAAAATAACAAGATAAGTAAACGCTATACTTCACTGTTTAAGTGAAATGAAAAAACACCCAATGTCTTTGAAACATTGGGTGTTTGCAATAATCTACTTCATCAAAATCATTTTCTTTGTTTGAACAAAGCTTCCGGATTTAAGTTGATAGAAATAAATTCCGCTTGATAGCTGTTTATTGTTTTCGGCTTGCTGTGTATTAAATTCAATTCTATAATTTCCTGCCGATTGCATTTCGTTTATAAGGTCAGCTAC
>DAIEML010000079.1 GCA_027349615.1 Ignavibacteriales bacterium
CACCGACAATTACACATAAAGATAATCCAATTGCAACCCAATCATATGGAATAACTGTTGAGTCAGTTAAAAATGAACCTGCAAAATTCCCGATTCCCACGCCTAAAATTATTACTAGCAATCCGCCAATTAAACTTAATACAACAGCTTCCAATAAAAATTGCAATAAAATATTTTTTTTCCTTGCACCAACCGCTTTTCGTATTCCAATTTCTCTTGTTCTTTCGGTAACTGAAACTAACATAATGTTCATAATTCCAACGCCGGCGGCAATCAATGCGATTATTGAAACAATCATTGCCCCAATTTTTACTCCAGCCGTAATGTCGTTTATTTGACTTATGACAGATTCATTACTAAAAATTTCGAAATCATTTTCTTGTCCCGGATTTACTTTTCGTATTGTTCTCATGTGTCCAATGGCTGCTTCAATTGTAGCTTCATAATTTTCTTTTGATTTAGACATTATAGTAATATCCACATCGGATTTTCTTCCATAAATTGATTGATAAGTTGTAATTGGAATAACAATATAATTATCCTGAGTCTCTCCAAAAATTGCAGGTTTCTTTTTTAGAACACCTATTACTGTAAATGGCCTGCCATCAACTTTTACTTCTCTACCGATAGGATCAATATTATAAAATATTTTTTCAACAATAAAATTTCCTAATACACAAACATGATTACTATAATCAATATCATAATCTCTAAATTCTCTTCCGTCAGCAATTTCAAGGTTAAGAGTTCTGTAAACTCCTTGTGTTACACCAACTATTGCCGAATTGGGATTTGTCTCTCTGCTTTCAAACTTAACAATCTTACCTCCAACTGCTTCATAAGCTCCCATTACCTCAACATTCGGCATCATTTGTTGAAAGCGGTAAAAATCTTGTAGTGTTATATCTTTTCTATTTCTATATTTTTCCCAGCTTCCATGTGTCATTATTGCAGGGAACTTTCTAATTTCAAAAGTGTTTTTACTTAAGAATTGCATCCCATTTTCAATTGTACTTTGCAGCATCGTTATAATAGTCATTATAACAATAATTGAAAAAATACCAACAACAACACCAAGGATGGTGAGAAAGGTTCTAAGTTTGTTTGTTCTTAAAGATTCAAATGAAACAAAAAATATCTGACTGAAATTCATTTTCAATCCCCACTTAAAATATTTTTACAGACCTAATTTTTGATTTAACAATAAAAATTAAAGAATCTAATTTTATAAAGCAAAGAGTTTACTTAAAATTTTTTTTGGAACAAAAATATTTATTGCTTTTTATTATTCATATCTTAATGCTTCAATCGGGTCTAAGTTCGATGCTTTGTATGCAGGGTAAGTACCAAAAATAACTCCAACCAAAATACAAAGAGTAAATCCTATAATAACCCAATCAACAGGAATTGCCATTTGTGCATTTAAAAAACTTCCAGCAATATTGCCTACACCAACTCCCAGAATAATTCCAATTAATCCTCCAATAATACACAATGTAACTGCTTCAATTAAAAATTGGGATAGAATTGTAAACTTACGAGCGCCGATTGCTTTTCTAATTCCAATTTCTCTAGTTCTTTCGGTTACGGAAACTAGCATGATATTCATTATACCAACTCCGGCAGCTATTAAAGCTATGATTGATACAACCATGGCACCAATTTTAACACCTGCAGTAATCCCATTTATTTGTGCAATCAAAGATTCGTTGCTGAAAATATCGAAGTCATTATCTTTGCCTGGTTCAACTTTTCTAATTGTTCTCATATAACCTATTGCAGATTCAATCGTAGATTCATAAGAATCTTTTGATGGAGCCATAACAGTAATGTTTAAGCTTCGGTGAAGTCTTCCAAATATTTCCTGCAATAAAGTAATTGGCATAATTACGCGGTTATCTCTGCTGGATCCAAATAAAGCCGGAGATTTATCTAGCACTCCAACAACAACTACAGGAAATCCATTCACTTTGACGGTTTGCCCAACAGGATTAATATTGGGGAAAAGTTTATCGACAATATCTTGACCAATATCGCAAACATCATTTGTATATTGAATATCAATGTCACGAATATCTCTTCCCTCTCTAACAGTCCAATTATTTGTCTTCATTGCATCAGCAGTTATTCCAGCAACAGAAATATTTGGATTTGTTTCTTCTTTAGCATACTTAACAACAATGCCCTGTTCCCATGATTCTGCACCAACATATTTCGCATGAGGCGCCATCATATCTCTAAATCTATAAAAATCATCCAGAGTAATATCTTTTCTGTTACGGTATTTTAACCAAGCGCCTGGTCCTCCCATCATCATTGCAGGAAATTTTTGAATCTGAAATGTATCCTGGCCAAGTTGCGAGAATCCATTCTCAATACTGTTTTGCAGCATAGTGATAATTGTCATGATTACAATTATAGAAAAAATGCCTACAACAATTCCAAGCATTGTTAATAAAGTTCTCAATCTATTCCCCTTAATTGATTGAAGTGATATTGAAAGAATTTCACTTAATTTCATTTTATTCAAACCTCAATGCTTCTACCGGATCCATTTTAGCAGCAGTATAAGCCGGTGCAAACCCCGAAACTAATCCAGTAATTAATGAAACAACAATTGCAATTACAACTGCACTATAATCAACTGATGTAACTATAAATTGATTCACCAAAAAACTTAACAGAACAGCAGCAATCAGTCCAGCTATTCCTCCAACTAAACAAATAAACGAAGATTCCATTAGAAATTGAGCAAGAATACTTCTCCTTTTGGCGCCAATTGCTTTTCGCAATCCAATTTCTTTAGTTCTTGCTTTAACAGAAACAAACATAATATTCATAATCCCAATTGCACCGACGAACAAAGACAATCCTGTAATGAACAGGCCGGCAATTTTTATTACACCAGTAACTTTATTAAAATTATCAATTAATCCTTCTTGCTGATTTATTCCAAAATCATCTTCTTGATTATAAGATAAACCGCGAATTTTTCTCATCAAACCTTCAGCTTCCGCTTTTGTATCCGGAATCATTGCAGTATTTGCAGCTCTCACATCAATAGTAATTGAGCCATGTGCTCTATTCATAAAATTTCTAAAGACACAGCCGATTGGAATATAAGCTCTTTCATCGGGATTAAAAGCTCCAAGTATAAAGCTTCCCTGTTCAGTTAAAACTCCAACTATTCTGAATGGCTCATTTCCAATTTTAATTTCTTTATCTAATGCATTTCCAAGCGGGAATAGTTTTTTTGCAATATCACTTCCTATAATACAAACATTTCTTGCGCTTTTACTTTCTACGTCAGAGAAAAATCTTCCTTGATCAAAAGTAAAATTAGTTGTTCTAACATATTCAGCAGTGGTTCCAAGTACAAAAACATTATCAACAGAATATGTTTGATATTTCAAAGATTGGCGTGTATCTATTTCTGGCGCAATGGCAATTGGAAGTTTCGCCATATCTTTATATTTTTCATAATCTTCCATTGTAATGTTTCGGCGGTTTCTCATTTTCCACCATTCATTATTTGTAAACCACGTCCATTTGTCTATGTACAAATCATCTGAACCTAAAGCACTAATTCCTTTTTGAAAAGAGTTATCAATACCTTTTATGGCGGTGGTCATTAAAACAACTACCGTAATACCGATAAATATTCCAAGCATTGTTAGAGCTGATCTAACTTTATTAGCTCTGATAGCTCTGAGAGCAATTAACATACTTTCTTTGAACTCAAATGATAAAAGAGCAAATCTTGACATTACTTTCTTCCAATCTATTCAAAAATAATTTTTACAAAACTAAGCTTGTTCAGTTGCGTAACGAGCTTTTGGAATATACCTATTTGCAACAGGAGAATCAGATTCAATTAAACCGTCTTTAATTCTAAGAATTCTGGCTGCATGTTCTGCAATATATTCTTCATGCGTAACTAAAATAATCGTATTACCTTTTTCATATATTTCATTAAATAAAATCATAATTTCTTCACCGGTTTTGGAATCAAGATTACCGGTTGGTTCGTCAGCCAAAATAATTGATGGACGCGTAACGAGTGCTCTGGCAACTGCAACTCTTTGTCTCTGTCCGCCAGAAAGTTCATTTGGCTTATGATGCATTCTCTCTTTCAATCCAACATCGACAAGAGCTTGCTCAGCTCTTTCTTTTCTTTCCGATGCAGGAACTCCGGCATAAATTAAAGGTAATTCAACATTATGAAGTGCATCTGATCGAGCAAGAAGATTAAATGTTTGAAATACAAATCCAATTTCTTTATTCCTAATCTTTGCTAAATCATTGTCGGTCATTTGGCTAACACTTACTCCGTTGAATTCATATTTTCCAGAAGTAGGAGTATCTAAGCACCCGAGCATGTTCATTAAAGTTGATTTGCCAGATCCGGATGGACCCATAATCGCCACATATTCATTTTTATCAATTTTCAGCGACACATCTCTTAAAGCGTGTACTTCTTCTGTTCCAACCTGATAAACTTTAGCAATATGTTCAATGTTTATGATATTCATTTTTATTCCAATCAAATTATTTATTCATTGTGAAAGCTTTACGATTTTCAACTTTCACATTTGAACCGTCATGCAAATCTCTTGATATTGCACGATAACTTCCAGTTACAACATCCTCACCGCCTTTTAGTCCACTCTTAATTTCAATATAATTATCATCACTGATTCCTGTTGTGACCGGAACTGATTGTGCTTTTCCATTTTTAATAACGAAGACAATTTCTTTAATTTTATTTGCTTCATTATCTTTTTTCTTATTATTGTTGGCTGGATTTTCCTCTTCGCCAGCATTCATCTGCATATTATTGCTTCTTGCGGTTACACTTTGAATCGGAACACTAAATACATTTTGTAAAGTTTTTGTTTCGATCTTTGCATTGCATGACATACCAGGTCTGAATCCATTATCAAAATCTAAGAATTTAAGTTTAACTTCGAAATTAACAACTTGTTCCTGAGTTCCAGCACCTGTAGTTTGAGCACTGTTTCCTATTTGATAAACTAATCCTTTGAATTCTTTTTCACCGAATGCATCAATCTTAATAATTGCAGTATCTCCTTTAGAAACTAAAACGACATCATTTTCATCAACGTCAACAACTGCAAGCATGCTTTTAAGATCTGATACAGTCATCATATTTGTTCCTTGACTGTAAAAGCTTCCTAAAACTCTATCGCCAAGTTGAACATTTAATTGACTAACAACTCCGTCCATTGGCGAATAAATTGTAGTCTTGCTTAACTGATCAGTTTGTACTTTTAATGCAGCTTGCATCTGTCTAATCTGAGCTTCAGCCCCTTGGTAAGATGCTTTAGCAGAAAGATAAGAGCTCTTTGAAGCTTCAAGATCTGCATCACTTGCTAAGTTTTTAGCATGAAGTTCTTTAGTTCTATTATAATCTGCGGTTACTTTATCAAGTTGAGCTTTGTTGTTAGCTAATGATGCTTTTGCATTCAAGAGACCAGCTTCCGATTGTTCTACTTGAGCTTTGTATGCATCAGATTTAATTTGAGCTAACAATTCACCTTTCTTAACCATTTGCCCTTCCTTAACAGGAAGCTTAACAATCTCTCCAGTAACTTCTGGAGTAATTACTACTTTAAATTCAGGGTCAAGTGTTCCAGTTGCAGTTACACTTTGGGTTATAGTTCTTTTAACAACTTTTTCAGTTTGAACCGGAACTATTTCTTCTCTGCTGCTTCCTAGAATAGCAATTAACACCAAAGCTATTACTAAAACACCAAGTCCAGAAAATATATATATTTTCTTTTTTGACTTTTTCTTTTGCTTTCCATTTGCCATTTGAAAATTTCTCCTATAAATAATTATTCGTAATTCTTATAACTGATAGTACCAAGGTAATATTTGAGTTGTTCGTTAAGAACTATGTACTGAAATTCTGAATTAATATAATTGGTACGAGCATTTGTATAATTTGAATTTGCAATCAAAACGTCTAATAATGTACCAGAACCTAGAGAATATTTTTCTTGTGCAATCTTTAAGTTTTCTTCTGCCGATTGCATATTCCGCTGGTTAACATCTAAACTTTTTTTAGCTGCTTGCGCATTTAAATAAGTTTGCTGCAAAGTTTGTTTGATATTTCTTGATAAATCATCAAGGTCAACCTTTGTATTCATTGCATTTACTTTTGCAAGTTGAACTCTATTGTCTACACTAAATCCTTCGAATATCGGAATGTTTAAATTAAGACCAACTGAAAAGTTTCTTGATTTATTTAAATCACTCAATTGGTTTGCATAAGTATTATAACTGTAACTATTGGTCAACCTTGGATAGTAACTTCCTTGAGCGATAGTTACACTATTTAATGCGCCTTCATAATTTAGAACTGCACTTTTATAATCTGCTCTATTTGCTAAAGCTTCTTTCACCATTTCGTCTAAGCCAGAATATTGATCAGAAATATTTGATTTTAAAATATTTTCTTCTTTAGTGTTGAGAGAATCGCTAAAATTATAATTTTGTAAAACGTCTAATCCTAAGAAATATAACAGTTGGCTTTTCGAAACTTCTAAATTATTTTTGGTCTGAATAAGATCAAGTTCTGCATTTCCTTCTTGCACTTGAGCTGAATAAACATCCGCTAAAGTTACCGCGCCAAGTTTATTTCTCTCCGAAACTGTTTCAACATTTCTCTTATTCCATGCAACGTTATCCTCTTTTACTTTTAATAGCTGTTGATTATTAATTACAGCATAATATAAACTAATAGTTTGAAAAACCGTATTTTCTTTTAAATTTTCTAATTGAAGTTTTGCAGATTCCAATTCTTTCTGAGTAAGCGAAACATTTGTAATGTTTGATAATCCATCAAACAATGTCCAAGATGCATCTACACGTGCAGAATAATTTCTTGTTTGTGTTGTAGTTGAAGGTGGAGTATAAACAAAACTTCCAATGTTAATTGGAGTACCTTGCTGTTTCGAATAACTCCACTGCCATCCTCCAGATGCACTTACGCTTGGCAAAAGTCCGCCCCAAGCTGCTTTAAGATTTGATTCTGAAGAACTAATATTATTTACAGATTTTTGCAAAGCAGTATTTCTATGTAAAGCAATCGTAATTGCTTCATTTAATGTTAGCATTTTTTGCCCATATGAAAAAATGGAAAATGTAAGTATTATTAAAAGAGAAAAGAAAAGACGCATTATTTACTCCAGAAAATAAATTTAATATTGTTTGATGTTAGACAATCATCAAAATTAAAAAGTTACTTAACATTTACAGAATTTGTATTCAAAACTTGTAATAAATTTAAATTTCAACACAAAAATATTGATTATACAAACATATAATTCAATTTAATTACAAACGGCTGTAAAATTAAATAAACGGTAATATAAACGGGAAGTTATTATTTGAAACAAAATTAAATGTTCCCCGCTTACAAATTCTACTTACAAAAATAAATAATAATGTATTTATAAACTAAGACGAATTACTTTTTCTCTAAAACTCTATCTTTTATGTCCATCAGATATTTATAAGCTTCTTCATAATTATTGCCAATTTTACCGTCTAGTATAGCATCTTCAATTGCAGATTTTAATTCTCCAACTTTTTTAGAAGGTTTCAAATTACAAATCCTCATAATCTCATCTCCTCTTACCGGCGATTGAAAAGATCTTAACTTATCTTTTTCTTCAACTTCCCAAACTTTTTTCATCACTTTTTCATAATTGTCCAAATATTTCGAAACTTTCTCTACATTTTTGCTGGTAATATCGGCACGGCACAGAGTTATAAGATCTTCTAAATCTTCACCAGCCGAAACAATTAATCTTCTTATTGCAGAATCAGTTACTTCTTCTTTAGCTAACGCAATTGGTCTTAGATGAAGCCTTACAAGCTTTTCGACATATTCTAATTTATTAAATGGAAGTTTTAATTTTTTGAAGATTGATTTCATCATTCGAGCGCCAATCTCTTCATGCCCATGAAAAGTCCAGCCAATGCCTTCAATAAATTTTTTTGTTTGCGGTTTTGCAATATCGTGAACAAGAGCCGCGAATCTTAGCCAAAGATTATTCGAAACTTTTGAAACGTTATCCACAACAATACATGTATGAAGGAAAACATCTTTATGATGGAAATCTTGTCTCTGTTCAACACCAGCTAGCAATGCCGCTTCCGGAAAAATTATTTCCATAACGCCGCTGTTAAATAATAATTTTAATCCAATAGATGGTTTTGGTGACGACAAAATTTTTAGAAATTCGTCTGTAATTCTTTCTTGAGAAACAATTCGGAGTCTTTCACGAAGTTTATTAGCCGCGATGTTTATAGAAGGATCAATCTGAAAATCTAACTGCGATGCAAAGCGGTAAGCTCTCATTATTCTTAATGGATCGTCATCAAGAGTAATTTCAGGATCAATTGGTGTTTTTATAATTTTATTTTCGATGTCTTTCAAACCATCAAATTCATCATTCAGCCTTGCAAAATTATTTTGATTTATAGACAAGGCAAGTGTATTAATAGTAAAATCACGACGAGAAATATCATCTTTAAAAGTTCCAGTAGTTATGTTTGGCTTGCGGCTATCTTTGATGTAAGATTCTTTGCGAGCTCCAACAAATTCCAAATCAAAATCTTGGACCCTAAAATGTGCGGTTCCAAAATTTTTAAAGATTGAAATTTTTTCTATCCCGAGTTTTTCGGCAAGTTTAGCTGCAAAGTCTGGTCCATTTCCTATGACAAGAAAATCAATTTCATTTTTATTTCGATCGAGAATTAAATCACGAACAAATCCACCAACTATAAAAACATCAACGTTTAATTCATCAGCTAACCTGGAAGCAATTTTAATAAAAAAATATTTTTCTAATTTATTTGTAAAATTCATAGATAAAAAAGGACACTTAATAAATTTTTAAATCATTTAATATGCGAGCAGAATTTCTGTACATCCAGTCTGCCATGTAATAATTATCTTTTGTAATAATGTTAAAATTTTTATCTCCATCAAATCTTGCAGCTAGGGCTGCAATCTTTCGGGCTCTTTGGAAATCTAAATGCATAATCATATAATCTGAAAGTTTGTACATTGCATAGGCACTAGCAATATCCGTTACTTCAATTTTGAATTGGAAAATTTTCATAAATAAATCATAATCTTCATTAAAAGAATCTGCAAGATTAATTAACACTGGAATCGAGAAATAATCATATTTTGTATTATTCAATTCTTTTAAAATATTAAACTTGTCAAATATGGGATAAGCAAACTGTCGGTAGAAGCTAAATCTATTCGCAAATTTGCCAAATAAAAATAAGTATGATTTGGATTTTGCTGACTTAAATTTTTATACAGAGAATCAGCTTTTAAAAAATTTTTTTTCAAAGAATATAAATCGCCTAACATGAGCTCAAGGCTATATTGAAAGGCTGAATTTTTAAATTGCGGAATATATTTTAAAACTATTGCTTTTGCTTC
>DAIEML010000007.1 GCA_027349615.1 Ignavibacteriales bacterium
GAGTTGCGCCAGCCGCAGTTGTAATTTTAGGCGCCGGTGTAGTTGGAACAACAGCAGCACGCGCCGCACTCGGCAGAGGCGCTCAAGTAATTGTAATTGATAAAGATTTAAATAGATTAAGAAGAATTGATTCAGCATTCCGCCAAAAGATTACAACGGTAATGGCAAATCCTTATACAATTTCCCGCGGAGTTAAATTTGCAGATGTTTTAATCGGTGCGGTTTTAATTAAAGGTGAAAAAACTCCTCATCTTGTTACCGAAGAAATGGTAAAGAATATGAAAAATGGATCTGTGATTATTGATGTCTCGATTGATCAAGGCGGATGCATAGAAACAAGCCATGTAACAACAATTTCAGATCCTATTTACAGTACGCATAACGTAATTCATTATTGTGTTCCAAACATGCCAGCGCTGGTTTCCAAAACAGCAAGCTACGGATTGAATAATGCTTCACTCGGGTATATTCAAAATATTGCGGATAACGGATTAGCAAACGCATTGCTTGGAGATGACGGATTATCGAAAGGAGTTTGTACTTATCAAGGCTCTTGTTCAAATGAAGCTATTGCAAATATTTTTAATCTAGAATACAGGAAGCTCAGAATATTTTCAACAAATTAAAAAGATTATTATAAGCCGATTGAATCAAAAAATTCTATTGGTTTTAAAAAATTAAAAGTATCGATTAAAAAATCATACGTTTTTACGATAACAATGAATGATGAAATATGGTAGCAACAGAAGAAATAAAATCTAAAAATTCAATACCTTTCAATATTCTTCAATCGTACAATCAAAAAATTGTATCAGCGGAAGAAGCTGTTAAGGTAATTAAATCAGGCGATAAAATATTAGCGCACTCTAACTGCGCATTTCCAACTGTACTTATAAATGCGTTAGTAAAAAGGAAAGATGAACTAAAAGATGTAGAGATAATGCATGCTTTAGCCGTTGGCAATGTAGGTTATATGAATCCGGAAATGGAAGGACATTTTAGGCACAACGCATTTTTTATCGGCGGCAACAGCAGGGATGCAGTGCGGCAGGGAAGAGCAGACTTTACGCCAATATTCCTTTATGAAACCCCGCTGTTATTTGCAAAAGGATATATTAATCTTGATGCAGCTTTAATTCATGTTTCTCCGCCGGATGAACATGGCTTCTGCAGCTTCGGCGTTGAAGTCGGACTTACTAAAACAGGAGCGGAAAAAGCAAAGATTATAATTGCGCAAGTCAATAAGAATATGCCGAGAACTTTGGGAGACAGCTTTATTCATATAAGTAAAATAAAATATATTGTAGAAGTAGATGAAGAAATTGCTGAGCTTCCGCAAGGTGAAAGAGATGCCTCGCCGGAAATTACAGAGATAAATAAAAAATTAGCTTACAATATTGCCGAACTTATAGAGGACGGCTCAACGCTGCAGATGGGTATTGGAGCTATTCCGGATTTTGTTTTGAAATATCTTGCCGATAGAAAAGCGCTTGGAATTCATTCAGAAATGTTTTCAGACGGTGCTATCGATTTAGTGGAAAAGGGAATAATTACTAATGAAATGAAAACACTTCATCCTGGAAAAATTGTTGCCGGATTTGTACTCGGGACCAAGAGGCTGTATAATTTTATTAATAATAATCCGATGATTGAATTCCATCGTCAGGAATATGTAAACGATCCATTTGTAATTGCAAAGAACAATAAGATGGTCGCAATAAATTCGGCAATAGAAATAGATTTAACCGGGCAGGTTTGTTCAGATTCAATTGGGCCTAAATTATACAGCGGCTTTGGAGGTCAATTGGATTTTATCAGAGGCGCAGCTCATTCGGAAGGCGGCAAACCAATTATTGCACTGCCATCTACAACTAAAGATTTTAAAATATCAAGAATTGTCCCTTTTCTAAAACCTGGCGCCGGAGTTATTACTACTCGAGGCGATGTTCATTATGTTGTTACTGAATATGGACACGCTCAACTTTTCGGGAAAACTATTAGAGAAAGAGTGAAATCATTAATTGAAATTGCTCATCCGAATTTTAGAGATGAACTTTACAAATATGCTCGAGAAAATAAGTATTTATAAAACTTCAATTAAAAATTATTCCTAAAAACTTTTATTTGATAATACATACTTTCAATAAAACATTTAAGCATATCGAATAACCATAACAAAAAATAATCAAACCTGTTTTATGATTGCGGTAATTGGCGACATACACGGCTGTTATTTTACTTTCAAAGAATTAGTCGGAGTTATAAAAGAAAAATATCCCAAAATTAAAATTTGCTGTGTTGGTGATTTGGTGGATAGAGGTAATTTTAGCTTTGAAGTAATTGAGTTCATAAAAAATGAAAAAATAAAATTTACTCCCGGCAATCATGATTATATGTTTTATTATTTTATAAATCAGCCGAACAGTGAGATTGGCCAGACGTGGCTGTACAATGGTTATGAGAAAACGCTTGCTTCCTACGAAAATAGATTTGATAAAATTGAAGAGCATTTAAAATTAATAATTAACGCGCCAATATTTATTGATTCGAATGATTGTTTTATTTCTCATGCCGGAATTTCAAAATATTATAAATCAAAATTGCCTAAAAATTTTCAAAATAATTTAGAACTGTTAGATAAAATAATTATCAATGATCTTAACAACGAACATGGAATTTTGTGGACAAGAGAAGAATTACTTAACATTGGAAAATTGCAAGTTGTCGGACATACAAGAAGGGAAGAAGTATTTTTCAATGAACAAAATAATATTGTTTACATTGACACTTCAATTTATACTGGTAATAAATTAAGCTCTGTAATTGTAGATAATAATGAAATAATTGATATAATTTCTGCAGCAGCAAAATTTGAAGATCTAGAAACATGAGTCTTATGAAATTATTATTCTTTTAAAGGAACATACAATTTAACTTTTGTACCTTCACCTTCATTACTTGAAATATCTAAAACACAATTTATTTTTTCAGCCATTTTTTTAGATAGGTATAATCCTAATCCAATTCCTTCATAATTTCTGTTTAATCCTTCACTTATTTGCCTGAATTCTTCAAAAACAAATTCTTCTTTTCCTTTTGGGAAACCAATACCATTATCTTCAATTGTTATTTCTGCCCGCGGAAAATAATTATTTAATTTTACGAAAACTGAAATTTGAATAGTACCTTTATTGGTAAACTTTATGGAATTATCTAGTAGGTTATCTAGAATATCCTTTATCAAAATTTTATCGGTTCTTACTAAAATAGGATTATCGTCGAGATTAAGTTTTAACTCCAATCCATTCTTAGAAATTCGATCGCTAAACATTTCAACAACATTTTTTATAATCTCACTTAAATTATAGATTTCAAAATGCGGCAGAAAATTATTTGCTTCTAAATAAGTAAGGTTTAAAAAGAGATTAATAAGCCTTAATAATCTTTTACCGTTTTCATGAATGCCATTTAATTCTTCAGAGAAAAGAGAAGTGAAGTTTTTATCTTTGATAATGTTTGAATAGCCTAAAATACTCTGCAGCGGAGTTCTCATTTCATGGCTGATATTAGTTAGAATAATACTTTTCAAGCGCTCAACTTCTAACGCTTTTTCTTCCGCTTTGCTAAGTTTATTTTCAAGTTCTATTTGATCGGATATATTTTTGCAGATACAAATTACCTCCAGTTCATAATCATAATTAGGATTATAATTTGCTTTTGCATTGTACTCAGTCCATACGTATTTACCTTCAGAATGTTTGAGCCGAATTCTTAGATTTATTTTTTTTGTTGAGGAAATATTACTTAGATAGTTTTTTAATTTATCAATATCATCCGGATGAATGAAACCAAATAAGTTATTTAAAGTCATATATCCAGGACTGTATCCAAGCATTTTTAAAGAGCCTGGCGAGGCATATTCTATTTTTCCATCAAGGTTATGTCTAATAATCAAATCGGTTGCGTTATATGCAATTAATTTATAGTTATTAAGATTTTCTTCAAGGACTCTTAGTGCCATCTTTTTTTCAGAAATATCATGGATTATAATCACCATCAAATTTCCTTCAAAAGTTTTTAAAAGCTGAATAAACATTTCAACTTCTATAATTCGGTTATTGCTTGATAATTGCTTTATCTCAAATCTATTGTATCTATTTTCTTTAATTGATTTATAAATTTTCAAAGCAAATTCTATATCAGATGGATGATGCAGTCTTGTCAATTCCATTTGCTGAAGTTCATCATGAGAATAACCATATAGCCGTATGGCGCTGTCATTCATTCGCAAGATTTTTAGAGAATTTTGATCAGCAATTATTATGGGAACAAGGTTTGTATTAAAAGATTGATAATAAAAAAATCCTGTTATATCTATTGTACCATTGCTATTTGATGTTAAAACTGGTAGTTCGATATCAATATAAAAATAAAGTTTGTCATCAATAACAACATTTGAGATTCTTAGATTTGCTGTCTGTTCAACTTGATCCTTCCGAAAAATTTGGGTGATAAATTCTTTACTGTATTTTCTATTTGTAAGAGTTAATAATTCGTTTTTATTTAATTTAGGACAAACAACCGAAAGGCTCTGGCCAACCAACTCTTCCTCTTTATATTGAAGTTCAAGTTCTGCAGAATTGTTAATTGAAAGAAAAGTGAAATCTTCTGGTTTAATTATCAAAATAGGAGAGATGCTTGCATCAATGATTTCTTTAAAGAAAGGTTTTATAATATATTTTTGCATGGCTGCTTCCATATAAAATCTTAAAATTAATTTTCTTAATTAGCATTTTACTCTAATTATAATCCGGCATTAAAATAGTTTGGAAGCATATTCTGTCCGCAAGATCAATACGATAATAAAAAAAAGTAATTATACAATCAATGTTATTGCATGTGGATTGTCAATCATCACCTGTAAACAATATATACAATGGCTCAATGAATTATTGATACTTACTATCTCAGAATTAACAGATGAGGTTTTTAATTTATTTAAAATATTCATTGACTTCTAAATCGGAACCTGATTATAGTTTTTTTGTAATTATAATTTGAAGTCTAAATTTAGAATTGTTAGTGAAACTAATAGAGCAGTAATTTAGAATGATAAATATTAAATAATTTATTTAATTTTCAGTAAAAGTTTTATCACTCAATGGTGATGAGAAATGAAATTAATTTACTTTCTCTCGCTAATAATTGTAATATCTGCTTTTCAATTTTTTGGCTGCAATCAACAACCGATTCAACCTCAATTAGTTCGTCAGAAACCACAATTGATTATCAATCCATCTTTCGAAGAATTTGGAATCCCTACTCTTAAAGGATGGAATTGTTCACCTGCACCTTTATTAAAAGTTCAAATGATTGCCCCGCCAAACGGAGGTCAATTTTCTATATTCTTAAAATCGAAAGAGGATGGTGCATTTGCAAGTTCAACTGTAGCTGCAATTACTGGAAATCATATTTATAAATTTTCTTTCTGGAGTAAGGTAACAAATTTATTTGCGCTAGCGCAGTTGTTTTATATCCATAATGATACGATGTCGCTTAGGAAATCAATTTCTATAAAGAGTAAAGATTGGGAACAATATTTTGCTTATGATACAATTTCTGCTCAGCTTGGAGATAGTTTAAAAGTAATTTTATACGGAACTCCTTCATCAACTCCTCAGCCGTATACGTGGTTTGATGTTTGTAAAATTGAAATCGATAAATAATAATTTTAAAGTTTGCCAATATCTTCATACCAAAGTTTAGGATTAGCATCAATAAAATTTTCCATCAGTTCAATGCATTCTAGGTTATTCAAATCAACAACTTCAACTCCGTGAGCTTTCATAAACTCTGAAGCTCCGGGAAAAGTTTTTGATTCTCCAACAATTACTTTCTTAATCCCGAATTGTACAACTGCTCCTGCACATAAATAACATGGCATTAAGGTGGAATATAAAATTGTATCTTTATAGCTTCCAATTCTACCTGCATTAATTAAACAATCAATTTCTGCATGAACAATTGGATTATTTTCTTGAACTCTTTTGTTGTGACCTCTTGCGATAATTTTATTATCTTTTACAAGGATTGATCCAATTGGAATTCCTCCTTCGCTTAAACCTTTTTTCGCTTCGTTAATAGTTTCTTGGATAAAATATTCCATAATTATTCTTTCTAATTATATGATATTTTTTAACATATATTGATAAAAAATTTAACCAGAATCTGGAGAACTTCAAAATGATATATTAAAAAAATTATATTTCTTATTAGAATTATTCTTAAGACTTATCAAGGTATATTTTGATTAATCTGGTAATAATTTTGATAAAACCTAATTTCTTGTAAAAGTGTTTCTAGTAACAAAATAACATCAATACATTTTATATTATTAATTCCAAAAATTCATGGAATTTGCTTGAAGAAACCGGGATATAAAATTTTTCAGAAATGGAAGGTGAATGTTTTTTTATTTGCTGTTTCATTTTTAATTATGTCATGTAATGCACCAAAAAATAATCCATTAGATCCAAATAATCCTAATTATGCGTTCGTAACATTAACCGGAAATGTTCAAACTTTTAGCTTTCCGCATATTGGAATTTCAGGTGTTTCTGTTTATTGGAGCTCTTCTAATGTTTTGGTTAATACAGATAATAATGGAAATTTTTCAATCGGAAATATTTTGCCTGTAAATGGTAAACTGATTTTCCAAAAAAATGGTTTTAGAGCGGATACTATTAATGTTGTTTGGAATAATTCAAAAACTTTAGATTCACTAGTCTATTTGTTTCAAATTCCTACTCTTGATAGTATTTCAATTTATACTGTAGTTACTAATCAATTTACCCCGCCTGGACAATCATATCAACTAATCGTAAATTCAAAAGTTTCGGATAAAGATAATGATATCGATACTGTGCTTGTTGAAAATTCCCAATTGAATCTTCGAAAACCTTTAGATTTTAATGCAACAAGTAAGTTCTATGGAACAGTTCTCTCAACTCAAGATTTAAATATTGCTGATATTGAGCAGACAATAGGATTAGATTTTAATATTATTGCTAAAGATCATTTCCAAAATGAATATAATGTCGGCAGCAGCAAAGTGACAAGAGTAATTAAGAATGGAGTATCTATTATTTATCCGGCTAATGATACGGCACTATCGTCAACTCCATTATTTATGTGGCAGCGTTATAAAACAGGATATCCTTTTAGTTATATGATTGAAGTTTACACAAACGATTTTGCAAATTCACAACTGGTATTTAGAGGAGAAAATATTTCTTCTGATTCAGTTTCTTATCAATTAACGACTCCGCTAAGTACGAAGAATTATTATTGGGTAATTTGGGTAATCGATCAATTTCAAAATAGATGCAGGTCTCTTCCAGCAACATTTAATGTGAAATAAAAAATAAATTTATATGAATGATTATAATACTGAAAAAATAAAACTTATTTCCAAAGAACAATTCAATACACTTTATCAAATAAGCCAAGCTTTAAATTCTGTTATTTTGGAAGATTCGCTAATACAAGAAACTTTGGATTTAGTAATAAAAGTTATTAATGCCGAACGCGGGCTGTTCGTAAAATATGATTTTGAAGAAAATAAATTTAACATAATCGCTGCACGAAATATTCAGCAGGAAAACATTGATGATTTGTCAGTTTTTTCTTCAGGAGTTTTGCAAAAAGTTTTTGATAAAAAAGAACCTTGCTTATACCATGATGTCCAAAGTGATCCCAATGTTTCGCAATTTAAAAGTGTTCAGATTCATAATATTAAATCTATTTTAGGAGTTCCTATTAAACATGGAGATAAAATTTGGGGAGTAATTTTGGTTGATAGTTTGAACAATCGAAAAGATTTTAATGAAGGAAATCTGGTTTTCCTCGATTTCTTTTCTAATCTCGTTTCCCTTGCATTGGAT
This sequence comes from Ignavibacteriales bacterium, assembly GCA_027349615.1. The sequence goes on from DAIEML010000007.1 coordinate 7,944, forward strand.
AAAATTATTAAATTGCAGGAACTTCAAACAGAAAATATTATATTAAAAAATCAATTGCAGTCAAGCAAAACCGTACCAGAAATTATTGGAAAAAGTCTTGTTATGCAGAAAATGGCTGCGCTGATTCATAAAGTAGCAGCTACTGACGCAACTGTTTTACTGCTGGGGGAAAGCGGAACCGGAAAGGAGCTTATCGCAAAAGCAATTCATACTCTTAGTGCTAGAAAGGATAAACCATATCTTGCCCAATTTTGCGGATCAATTCCGGATACACTTTTAGAAAGTGAATTGTTTGGATATAAACGTGGAGCTTTTACCGGGGCTAATGCTGATAAAAAAGGTTTATTTGAAGTTGCTAATAGCGGTACTTTTTTTCTAGATGAAATTGCAGATATATCAGTTGCGCTCCAGGCAAAACTCTTACGTGTTTTGCAAAATAAAGAAATTATTAGACTTGGAGATACGCAGGTTATCAAAGTTGATGCAAGGGTAATTGCGGCGACAAATAAAGATTTAAAAAAATTATCAAAGGAAGATAAATTTCGAGAAGATCTTTTTTATCGCTTAAATGTTTTCCCGATAAAGATTCCACCTTTGCGAGAAAGGAAAGGCGATATCCCTTTGTTGGTAGATCATTTTATTAAGAAATTCTCAAATGAATCTATTCATATTGATTCGAAGGCTTTAAAAATGCTTGAAGATTATACTTGGCCGGGAAATGTTAGGCAGCTTGAAAATGTTGTTCAACGAGCACTGATTTTATGCGAAGATAATAAAATAATTCCTGAGCATATTATCATTGAAGATGAAGCGGACGAAATAGGATTCAAAGGAACTCTAAAGGAATATGAAGAACTACTTTTAAAAAATCGGTTGGAAGAATACGAAGGCAACAGAACACTTGCAGCAAAATCATTGGGAGTTTCGGTAAGATGGGTTCAGCTAAAAATTAAGGAGCTTGGAGAAGATATTTAATTTATGTCGCAAACTTCTACTGAAATATTGTTTGACAAGTTTGAAATAATTGACTGCCTTAAAAAAGATGGCCAAACAGGTGTTTATATTGCCAACCATATTTATTTAGGCAAAAAAATTCTATTAAAAACACTTAACACCGAAGGACTTTCCGATAAAACAATTTTAGAAAGATTTAAAAGAGAAGCAAAAATTCTTGCACAACTTGATCATCCGAATTTAATTAAAGTTTTAGATTTTGGAACCCACAATAATTTCTTTTATATATCTTTTGAATATTTTGAAAGCCGGAATTTAAGAGAAGTAATTAATAGCAATAATTTATCTGATCAGGATAAAAAATTCCTGGTCATCCAGCTTTTGAAAGCATTAAATGTAGCTCACCAAAATCAAATAATTCATCGAGATATTAAACCGGAAAATATTTTAGTTGATTCAAAATTATTACTAAAAATTGCGGACTTTGGACTCGCATTAGTTGTTAATGAAAACCATCTTACAAATAGTTCCTCAATTGTTGGAACTCCAAGTTATATGGCTCCAGAACAAATTCGCGGTGAACGCTCTAAGCAAACGGATTTATTTTCTGCCGGTTTGGTTAGCTATGAACTTTATACAAAAGAAAATCCGGTTTTAGGAAAAGATGTCGGCGAAACAATTAATAATATTCTGAATTTTGATCTTGAAAAGTGCAGAACTAAATTAGAACAAATTCCATCAGAAGTTCAGAATTTAATTAAAAATATGCTTCAGATTAATTTGGATAAACGCATTAATTCTTCTGAAGATGCTTTAAAATTGTTAGGTGTTAAAGAAGATGAAACAATTCAGGTTACAAAATCACCAACTAAAAAGAAATTAAAAAATATTATATTATTATCATCGGCTGGAATTATCATTTCATTTGGAATAGTATTTTTAAGTGTGCCAAAACTATTTAGCAATAAACAAAGTGAGAATCAAAGCCAGCAATTAACTGTATTACCAACAAATAATAAAAATCTGGAAACTAAAATTTCTACTGAAGTTAATACGCCAAAAGAAAATAAAAATGATATTTCAAATACTGTAAGCAAAAAAAATTCGTTACCTGAACATCAAACAAACAAAATTGAAAATAATACGCCTGCAAGTGGGTTGGCTGGAAGTCTAACTGTTGATTCCTATCCTTGGGCAACCGTTGAAATTGATTCTACTGAAATTGGTACAACACCAATTTGGAATTATATTTTGAAACCTGGAATTCATATTATAAAATTAACAAATACAAATTATCCTTCTCCATTTACGGAAAAAGTAAATATTGTTCCAAATGAAAACAAAGTTGTTAAAATTAACTTTAACAATTTCGTAGGATATTTAAAATGTTTTGTTAATCCGTATGGCAATATTTATATCAATGGAAGATTGATTGGAACTACGCCAATGGATTCAATAATGCTTAATCCTGGAAATTATTCCTTACAAATAAAAAGCGAAAATTATTCGCCGATAAGTAAAGAAATCACGATAACAGCTGGTCAAACATTTACATATAAATTAAATTTTGAAGAAATTAAACAATAAAATAATGGCATTATACTTGCTAAAATTAGTAAGATAAGTGTAATTAGATAATCATAAATAATGAAATACTTTATATTACTATTACTTTTAATTTCAATTGAATTATTTCCGCAAACCTGGTCAGTTGTTGGAGATATGCCAAATTCTGTTGCAAGCGGACAAGCTGTTGCTAAAGATTCAACTATTTATATATTAGGCGGATATTCTTCTAAATCGAATTCAAATCTAGATTTAATTCAAGCATACGATATTCAATCAAATAACTGGTCTGTTGCTGGAAAGATGAACTATCCAAGGGCAAATTTTGTTGCCGATAATTACTCTGATAGTATTATTTATTTTGGTGGAAATGATTTGAACTCTTCCTCGCTTGAAGTTTGGAATTTAATTTCTCCGCCAAATGTTGAAAGTATGGATTCTAGTTTTATACGATCTTATGCAACTGGGCATGTTGTTAACGGTAACCTATATGTTTTTGGAGGAATATATTCTGATTTAAACACAAAATATCTTTTTGAATATAATTTTGATTCAAGTAAAGTTACTTATGATGATTATGGCACATTTAAATATCAAAATCCGGCCCAGCAAATGTCTGTTGTTGTAGGTGATGATATTTATATATTTGGCGGTGCGGAAAGTGTACTGCTTAACTCTATTTTTGTTTTTAATACTATAACTAAAACTTTTTCACAATTGCCAATAGAATTAGAACGACCTCGTGCTGGAGGTGTTGCAGTATTAGGAAGCGATAGTGTAATCTATATTGTTGGCGGATATGATGAGCTTCATCATGCTCTTTCATCTGTTGCAATAATTGATCTAAAGAAAAGCGAGCTTGAAATTGAGAATGGGCCATCATTAAATTTTGCTAGAAAAGATCCTGAAGTTGTCAGCTGCAATGGATCTATTTATGTGTTTGGCGGGCTTGATCAAGATGGTTTGCCTGTTACAAGTGTTGAGAAGCTTAATTTGATTACAGGAATTTCAAATGCGAATAATTCTGTTCCACAAAATTTTGAATTAGAAAATAATTATCCTAATCCCTTTAATCCATCAACACAAATTGAATTTAAAATTAGTAAAACCGCAAAAGTATCATTGGATGTTTATGATATTTTAGGAACGCGTGTAAAGAATATAGTAACAAAAACTTTTTCTCCCGGTGAATACAAATTTACCTGGAATGGCACTGATGATAAGGGAAATACTTTAGCAAGTGGAGTTTACATATACACTCTATCTTCGGATTATTTTACAAATTCGAAGAAGATGGTATTATTGAAATAATATGACTAAACTAAAAATCGTATTACTTTTATTATTATTATTTCCTGTAATGATATTTGCACAGGAGAAAGTGAATACTATTTCCAACTTGAAAAACCAACTTGAATCTTTTCAATATAACCAAGTAATTATTAATGCAAATGAATTATTAAAAAATAAGGGGAAACTTTCTGACGAAAATATTATTGAGATTTATAAATTAAAAGCTATCGCACAATATTCTTTACAAGAGGAAAAAAGTGCAAAAGAAAGTTTTTTTAACATTCTAAAAATAGATACTACTTTTTCACTTGATGCTGCTACAACATCTCCCAAAATAATTTCATTTTTTGATCAAGTTAAAACTGATTATCTTCAAGTGTTAGAAAATGAAAATCAGATGATTAAAGCTAAAACTGATACTGTATATGTACCTAAAGTTATCCATAGCGAAGAGTCGAATTCAGTTATTAGGCAAGCTGCAATTAGATCTATCATCTTACCAGGTTGGGGACATCTTTATCTTGGTGATAATTTAAAAGGTACAATTTTGACTTCATTAAGTTTAATAGCATTAGGATCATCTATTTATTTTATTATCGACAGCAATAATAAAGAAAGATCATACTTAGATGCTTCCGATCCGACACTAATTCAACTGAGATACAACGATTATAATAAATCATATAAAATGAAAAACATTTCATTAATTTCATTGGCAGCAGTATGGTTATATAGTCAGATTGATATATTATTTTTCTCTGGAAGAAATCCGATTAATATCTCAACATTCCAGTCTTTTAATTCCAACCGCACACAATTGAATTTCCAGATTCAATTTTAGATTATATCTAATTTTTTAGAATGAATAAATTTCTGATGACGAATATTATTCGCCCATTTTTTCAATCAAATTATTTTTAAGCAAATAAATTGATTAAAATATTGAATAATTAATTAAATCTGTTTTGGCATATCCTTTGGAACATTTTCTTTAAATTTTTTATAGCAAGACGGTTAATGTTAAATATTTAGAGAATTGATTTTCCTCAAGCAAAGCCGATGACCTCTTTAATCTGTTTAAGGAGGACTGCCTCCCGATTCGCTCGGGAGGTTTTTATATTTACAATGTTTATTGAAAAATTGGAAAAAAAATTCAAATTTAATTTTTATAATTCAGCAAGTTCAATTTTACTTACATCTTCATAAATAATAGTAGTTAAATCATTAACATCTGGTTCGTAAATAGAAAGGATTCTTTCTTCTTGGTTGCTAATAGCTTTGTATAAAATATTTTTTACTGTCCGGGCATTGCCAAAATTTTTATCTCTTTTATCAAATAGTTTTGTATAAATTTCAAGCAAAAGCTGCCATGCCCCTTCGTCTAATTTATATCCGTTCTTTTCACTGATTTCATTTGCAATTTCCAGCATTTGTCTCGGATTGTAATCGTCGAAATAAAATACATTTGGAAAACGAGATTGTACACCAGGATTTGAATCCAAAAATTCTTTCATCTCTTCAGTATATCCTGCCACTATAACAACAAACTTTCCTTGATCATCTTCCATTCTTTTTAAAAGAGTATCAATTGCTTCTTGGCCAAAATCTTGACTGCCGCGGGCAAGAGTATAAGCTTCATCAATAAATAAAGTTCCGCCAAGGGACTTATCAATTATGTCATTTGTTTTTGTTGCTGTTTGTCCTTGATAGCCAGCGACTAAACTTGCTCTATCAACTTCAATTAAATGACCTTTTTCTAAAATTCCCATTTCTTTATATATTTTACTTATTAGTCTGGCAACTGTAGTTTTACCAGTTCCGGAATTTCCCATGAAAACTGAATTTAAATTCTTTGGGATGATTTTTAATCCGCTCTGTTTACGAAGTTTTGCAACTTTTAAACTGCTGATTAGTTTATCAATGGATTTTTTAACTGATTCTAATCCAGCTAAATCTTTCAGTTCTTTTATATATTTTTCTAAAAGTTCAGGATCACCTTCAATTTTTAATTTTTCTTTTTCTTTTTTAGGTGCAACAAGTTCAGTAATATCTTCAAGTAAAATATATTTTAAAACTTCTTCGTGTCTTTCTTCTGCTGGAATATCAGCAACTCTTAGCAATTGATTCTTTAATGCATTTTCGACAATGTCTCTTACAATTCTTGCATTTCCAAAGGTTTTATTTCGACTTCTAAAAATTGCATTATAATATTTTTTAAGCGGATCACGAGCTTCTTCATCTATAATATATCCCTTGGTTTCAAGAAGTTTCTCAGTAATTTTTAAAAGTTCATCGGGTGTATAATCTTCAAAATAAATTCTTTTTGTAAATCTTGATTGTAATCCGGGATTTGAATTGATGAAGTTATTCATTTCTTCAGTATAGCCGGCTGCAATTACTATAAACTTTCCTCTGTCATCTTCCATTCTTTTTAATAACGTGTCTAAAGCTTCTTTCCCAAAATCGGATCCGTTACTTTCCGCAGATTTAATTAATGTATAAGCTTCATCAATGAACATAGTTCCGCCAATTGATTTATCTATTGCTATTTTAGTTTTCTCGGCAGTTTGCCCGACAAAACTTGCAACCAAACCCTGCCTATCAACTTCAATAAGATGACCTTTGGGAAGAACTCCTAATGCAGAAAATAGTTCGCTGTATAAATGCGCAACTGTTGTTTTACCAGTCCCAGGATTTCCTAGGAATATCATATGAGATGAAAATTTATTCTGAAGATTTTCACCTTGTTCGGAATAGAATCTTGCAAGTTTAACAGTTTCGCTAATTTCTTTTTTTACTGATTGAAGTCCAATGAGATCATTTAACTTTTTTAATACTTTCACTAAAGCATCTTCATCAATTCCAATTTTTACAATTTTATTTTCAGAACTTTTAAATAAAGATAAGATGTCTTCCGGATAAATTGTAACCATTGATTCTTTGGTTCGTTCAGCTTCAGTAAGTTTTAAATATCTTTTACTGATATGAATTTTAATTTCATTAAAATAATTTCTTACTAGTCTTGCATTACCAAAAGTTTTATCTCTTTTTCTATAAAGATTTGTGAATTGTTTTTTGAGAAGTTCTAATGCTTCTTCTTTAACATTGTATTCTTCCTTGCTTGAAGTAAGTTTAAAGATATCAATTAATTCTTCCGGAGTGTAATCATCAAACTTAAAAAAATTATTGAAGCGGGATTTCAGTCCGGGATTTGAATTAATAAATGCATTCATTTCTTCAGGATAACCAGCGGCAATAACTACAAATTCGCCTTTGCTGTCTTCCATTCTTTTTAGCAAAATGTCAATTGCTTCTTGTCCAAAATCTTGTTGATTGCCTTCTTTCTTCAATGTATATGCTTCGTCAATAAAGAGAAGTCCGCCAATTGCTTCATCAATTACCTTGTTGGTTTTTTGTGCAGTCTCTCCAATATATTGTCCAACTAAACCAGAACGATCAACTTCAATTACATGGCCGTTTTTCAATATTCCCATTGCTTTGAAAATTTTTCCAAGCAGCCTGGCAATTGTTGTTTTGCCCGTACCTGGATTTCCTAAAAAGACAGAATGGATCGCAAAATTTTCTTGAGTTTTTAATCCTAGTTTTTTTCTTTCATTGATAAATTTCAAATAATCAACAAAATCGCGCATTGATTGTTTAACATTTTGAAGTCCGATATAACTATCTAATTCTGATAAAAGTTCTTCAAGTGATTTTGATTCTTGCGGCTTTAAAACTGATTCATTCAATTTCTTTGGCTGGTCAGTAGTTGGTTTTTCTAATGAGTCTGAATCTTTGGAAGGGATTACAGTTTCTTCAAAATTAAATATTTCAGATTGGCCGACTAAAAACCATCTAGAGCACACAAGATTATTTTCCAGATAAATATCAACTCGCCCTTGACCTTCTTTCCAAAATCCTGGATTGTCAGTTCCCCAACTCTGAATAAATTCTACAAGCTTCCAATCTTTTTCCATCGCAATTAAAAAATGATGTCTGCCAACTTCAATATCATTTAAGAACCAAATTGCTGTTCCTTCAACATCCATCCTTTTATTATTGAAAAATGGATTATCAAGAATAACTTCAACGCCAATGTATCTTACAGTTTCTTCACTAAATTGAAGTAAGAAAGTTCTTTTTTCTGAACGTAAATTTTCTATAAGATCATAAGTTTTTATTTGGTAAATGTGATAGAATTTATTTTCATAGATCTCAAAATCTGTTCTCTTAGATTCGTTGGGAATTGATTCTTCAATTGAGGTTGATTCTTCATTAACAAAATATTTAGAAATTCTTTGATAAATATTTTGAAAATCTTCATTCTCTGATAGTTTATCTTTCAATGACTCGGCTAATAAAAAAGCATTTTTCATTTGGAACATAGAATATAAAGAGTCTAGTTCAAGGATATGAGCTTCAGAATGCTCTCGTTTTAAAGAAGGGGAATTTAAAATTTCTCGAGCGGCCCAAAGTGAAAACCAATATTCTTTTTCTTTAAAAGCTTCTTCAGCATCAATTATCAAAGATTTTTTCTTTGAAAATATTCCATTAAAAAATCCTTCATCATAACCAAGAGTTTTCCTAAACCAATCTCTAACTTTCAAAAGTTTAGGCGTATTACTATTATCGATTTCAATTGCCTTTTCAATTTCCTCAAGCCCCTCAAAAAATCTACCTAATCCGCCTAATGCACGCGCTTTATTTAAATGTGCCCAAGCTAGTAAATCTGGTTTCTTTTTTATTGCCCAATCAAGATCAGAAATAGCTCCTTCGAAAATGCTCATCCTCATTAAAAGAAATCCTCTGTACAATCTTGAATTTACTTCATCACCGCTAATTTGAACTGCAAGATTTGACATTTCTAATGCTTGTGAAGGAAATCCGTTTTCAAGTAAAGCCCATGCAAGACATGAAGCAGCATTAAAATCATATTGACGTTCATCGTAAACTTGTTTTGCAGCAGACAAAGCCATTCTGTAACGGCCTTGGCTTAAATGTTCATATGCTTCTTTGAGAATGGCATCAAGTTCTTCAGAAGTCAATCAATTTCTCCTAAAAATTTTGAGCTTTTAAAAATTTGTTCAACAATTAATTCTAAATATAGCAATTTCTTTTATAAAGAATTTAATATATGAATTTAATAAAATGAATATTAGGGAGGGATAAAATAAAAAGGCGGAATGTAACTTCCGCCTTAAGGTTGGAAAATTTAAATTCAGTTTCTTGAACTTAAAATTGAACTTTCCTAGTACATGTCACCCATTCCGCCGCCGGCAGGCATTGGTGGCATTGGAGCTTCTTTTTCTTTTTTCTCATAAACAACTGCTTCAGTAGTAAGGAGAAGTGAAGCAACAGAAGCTGCATTCTCTAATGCTGTCCTAGTAACTTTTGTAGGATCAATAACGCCAGCTTTAATTAGGTTTTCATAAGTTTCTGTAGCTGCATTAAAGCCGTAGTCATCTTTTCCTTCTTTAACTTTTTGAAGAACAACTGATCCTTCTAGTCCGGCATTATTCACAATTTGTCGTAATGGTTCTTCAAGAGCTTTTTCAACAATCTTAACACCGGTTGTTTGGTCTAAATTGTCACCTTTTAATTTTTCAAGAACTGAAGTTGATCTAACTAAAGTAACACCGCCGCCAGCGACTATTCCTTCTTCAACAGCAGCACGTGTTGCATGTAGTGCATCTTCAACTCTAGCTTTCTTTTCTTTCATTTCAACTTCGGTAGAAGCTCCGATTTTCAATACAGCAACTCCTCCGGAAAGTTTTGCTAATCTTTCTTGAAGTTTTTCTTTATCGTAATCAGAAGTGGTCTTGTCAATTTGAGCTTTGATTTCATTGATTCTCTTCTTAATCTCATCAGATTTTCCAGCACCTTCAACAACTGTAGTATTATCCTTGTCAATAACAACTTTCTTAGCAGTTCCTAAATAAGAAATTGTTGCATTCTCTAATTTAAAGCCACGTTCTTCTGAAATTACAGTTCCGCCGGTTAAAACTGCGATGTCTTCCAACATTGCTTTTCTTCTATCACCAAAACCAGGAGCTTTAACTGCAGCAACTCTTAGTGTGCCACGAATTTTATTTACAACCAAAGTTGCTAATGCTTCACCTTCAAGATCTTCAGCGATAATTAACATTGCTTTACCTTGCTGCGCAACTTTTTCCAACACAGGTAATAAATCTTTCATTGCAGAGATTTTTTTATCATGAATTAAGATATATGGATCTTCGAGAATTGTTTCCATTGTTTCGGTATTAGTAACGAAATATGGAGAAAGATATCCACGATCGAATTGCATACCTTCAACTACGTCCAAACCAGTTTCTGTTCCTTTTGCTTCTTCAACAGTTATTACACCATCTTTGCCAACTTTTTCCATTGCATCGGCAATTAATTCGCCTATAGATTTATCGTTATTAGCAGAAATAGAACCAACTTGTGCAATTTCATTTCTTCCTTCTACATCACGGCTTACTTTTTTTAAGTACTCAACAACTTTTGTAACTGCTAAATCAATTCCTCTTTTTAAGTCCATTGGATTTGCACCGGCAGTTACGTTTTTCAAACCTTCTCTATAAATTGCTTGAGCTAATACAGTAGCGGTTGTTGTTCCATCACCAGCTACATCACTAGTTTTGGATGCAACTTCGCGAACCATTTGAGCGCCCATGTTTTCAACAGCGTCTTCAAGTTCAATTTCTTTTGCAACAGAAACGCCATCTTTGGTAACTGTTGATGCGCCGAATTTCTTTTCTAAAATTACATTGCGGCCTTTTGGTCCAAGTGTAACCTTAACTGCATTTGCTAATTTATCAACACCACTTTTTAATTTTGTGCGTGCTTCCGAATTATATTCAATTAATTTTGAAGCCATATTAATCCTCCGTTATATTATTTTCAAATTCTATTTATTAACCGATAATAGCGAAAATATCGCTTTCTCTCATAATTAAATACTCATCACCCTCAACAGTGACTTCAGTTCCGCTGTATTTTCCGTACAAAACTTTGTCACCAACTTTAACTTCAAGTTTTACAAACTTTCCGTCTTCAGAAGTTTTACCTGGGCCTACAGCTACAACGGTGCCTTCAATTGGTTTTTCCTTTGCTGTATCCGGTAAAATAATTCCGCCTTTAGTTTTTTCTTCTGCTTCACTAGGCTTTATGATTACTCTATCTGCCAGTGGTTTTAAATTAATTTTTGCCATACTTCAACCTCCGATATATTTTATTTTTATGGTTTATTATTAGCACTCTCAAAAAGCGAGTGCTAATATAACATTGTTAAAAAAATTTGTCAAGATTCAATTATAAACATGTTGATTAACGTCTGAATACTTAAGAATATAAATTTATTTGATGTTACTAATTTTGTATCAGATTTAATTATTTTTAATACAAGCACTTGAAGTTTGAAATGTTTAAAGTCTTTTTGACAAAATCTCAACATCAAAGTTTTAATTGAGAATGCAAACTGTGTTGATTATCAATTAGTGGATTTGTTTGGTAGGATTTCCACAAGAATATTTTTAATTTAATACCAACAATTAGGAAGGCAATACTTATAGAATTTTGTTAAAAGTTTAATTCGTCTAAAAAAACGAGTAAACTTTTTACAATATTTTTTAAGTGTTGCCATTTTTTTTTCAAAATTATAAAGAGGTAAAATGAACGATAAGCGGAGAAAGAATATAAATGTCTCCATTCATGGCTCAGCCATAGTCTTTCATAATTTCAAATTTAAAATTAATAATCAGAAAGAATTTTTTCTTTTATTAATTATTCTAATTATTTCATTTAATTATATAAGCTTTGCACAGATAGATGAACTCCCTTCGGGAATAGGGAGTAACGTAAATTTATATGCAGATGCTTCAATGATTAATAGTTTAGCTGCAGATACTAATTCAACAAGCCTTTCCTTACCACCAATGCAAAAACCCAAATTATTGCCGGCAGACATTAGCTTTGGAGAAAAATTTTTTTGGGGTGAAAAAGGACTTTTTAGAGATATTGGATTAGTTGGGGCACTTTCTCCTCAGGAAAGAATTCAAGAATTAAAAATTCGAAGGACAATGTTAACAGCACATCAAATCGGTGGATTTGTAACTCTAGCACTGATGTTAACAGCAGATTATTTTGGCCAACAGGTTATTGATGGGAAAAGATACCTTGGCGATGTTCATCAAACTATAATTGGAGCTACAATTCTTTCATATTCGGCTACCGGACTTCTTGCAATATTATCTCCGCCACCGCTTATCAGAAGAGATGAAGGAGGCACTGTTGCAATCCATAAAACATTGGCGTGGATTCACGTACTTGGAATGATTATAACTCCTATACTTGCTTCAAATATTCGGCACAAAAAAATATTTAATATGGATCAAGCACACTTTCATCAGATATCTGGTTACATAACTACGGCTGTTTTTGCTACTTCTTTAATAGTAATTACAATTTAATCGAAAGGGAAATATGTTGAAAAAATCAAGTTTAGTCTTAATTTTATTTTTAGCTTCAACTTCGTTTATTTTTTCACAAGTTAAGAAGCTTCAAGCAATAAAAAATGAATCATTTATTACTTATAAACTTACTCATCCGCTTCATGAGATTGAATCTACTAGCAAAGATGCATATTGTGTAACAGATGTTGATGAAAAAACAAAGCAAGTAAAAGCTGTGGCAGTACAAGTTGATGTAACTTCATTTGACAGCGGTAATTCAAACCGTGATTCTCATGCTATGGAAGTTGTTGAAGTAATTAGTTATCCTGATGCACAATTTATAAGCTCCTCGGTAACTCAAAAAGGTGATAGCCTTCAGATTTGGGGTAAGCTTACTTTCCATGGCGTTACTAAAGATATTTATCTCCATGCTTTTTCTAATTGGTCAAACAATCAATTAATTGTTACTGGAGGATTTGATATAAGTTTAACAGAATTTCATATTCAGCGGCCAACTCTTCTCTTAATTCCAGTCAACGACGATTTAAAATTTACGTTTAAACAAGTGTTTAATTTATAATTTATAAAATATTTGCAGTTTATGTTCGCATAATCTGCAAATATTACCTTCTAAAACACTATTTTTAATTATTTGAAAAATTGATTTGGTGAATTTGGATCGATGCGTTCATTTAATATTGCTGGCTTAATATCGATTAGAAACGTGCCATTTAAACAGTCAAGCCCTCGTACAATAATTTCTGAATTCTCAATTTTTTTTATTTTGATTACTGCGGCACCGATTGGATTTGGTCTGTTCGGAGTTCTTAAGGAAAAAATTCCGCTAAAATTTCCCGTCCTTCTTGAAGTTTGTTGAAGTAAATTTCTATCTGCATTATCAAACCAATAAAGCACTAAAATTTCCTGCCCTTCAATTAGACCTAATAATCCTTCTTTAAATTGTTTATATATTATAATTTTGCATTCTGGTCCATTAAATTGAATATTCCTTGGGCAATCTTCAATTTTATTATAGGGCGTTTCTATATGTCCAATAAATTTTAAATTTGAATTCATTATAAATTTTGAAAAATATTTATCAAACACCTTGCGGCTTATTTTCTTTTTTAAGTTTTGAGCCTGTAAATATTCCGATGGCCCCTAAAATTGGATTAAGTATTAATACAAAATTTGGCTGAACAGCGTTTTGCATTGCTTCAGTATTGGAAACTTTACCAATTCTTGGTTTATCTTTTATATCACTAGCTTCATTCATCTTTGGGATTGAAGAAATAATTCCTATTGCTAATACCAATCCTGCTAAAATTAAAACGGAATTTCTATTTTTTGAAATAAGCATACAAACCCAACCGCCGTCCATTGCTGCTAAAAAGCTTAAAATAATACTGAATACAATCCAATTACTTGAAACATGAAATGAACTGGGATCAAACGAACCATCAGCTCCAAGAACAGAATATAAAATTGAAAATGTGATAAACATAAAAATTGCCATTGCTAAATAACCAATAACAATTCCAGCTAAATTACGTATCATTAAATCCTCCTAAATATTTTTATAATATGTAGTAAAATTCGTAATCATTATTAAAAATAATCAATAAACTTAACCAAAGGAAGGAAAATTTGATAAGATTTTTTTTATCAACAATTTAATTTTCTTAATTAGAAAAAATTTGTTAGAAATTTCACAATTGATTAAAAGAAACATTGTATTTTTTAAGAAAGTCTAATATTTTGTAAACCACTTTGTAGTAATTAATTAAAATTGCAGCTAAAATAAGAATAAAAACTAAAATGAATTGTGTATGATAATAAAATTACTATGCGCAATATTTTTATTAATTTAAAATGGAGATATACATGAAAAAAATAACTTATTTATTGTTCAACGCAACCTTGATCTTATTTCTTACAATTAGCACTTATGCTCAAACAATGGATTCAGCTGCTGTAAAGCCGTTTAATGATGGCCTTGACAAAATGCAGAAGAGCGATTATAAAGGCGCAGTATCTGATTTTGAAAATGCGTTGAAAGCTGATAAAAAAGATTACAGGATCTATTATCAAATTGGCGTTGCGCAAGAAAAGTTGGGAAATCATGAAAAATCCATTGAAGCATATAAAGAAGCAATTAAATCTAATCCTCAGTTTGATGCGTCATATAATGATCTAGGAAGTATTTTCTACAGCCTTGGTAAATATCAGGATGCAGCTGATAACTTTGAAAAGGTTTTAGAAATTGTAAAAGATGATTCGGCTAAGATTGCTGCTGTAAAATTCAATTTATCGGTATCATATAATGCGTTAGCTGCTGCTGCTGAAAAAAGCAAAAGCTATAAAAAGGCAATTGAATATTTGAAGAAAGCGGTTAGTTATAATAATTCTGATATAGCTTATCTAAATTTAGCAAGAGATTATTTTTTAACTAATCAATTTGATAGAACAATTGAAGCAGCTGAAAGTGCTTTGAAATATAGAAAATCTATAGGTGAAGGTGGTCCTTATTATTATATGGGCGTTGCATACAGCAAAAAGAATGATATGAAAAAAGCAAAAGAATGTATGTTAAAAGCAAAAACAGATCCTGTCTACGCTAAAGTTGCTCAAACAGTTCTTGATGCAATGAAATAGATTTATTATTGATTAGTTTTTTACCCCCACTTTGATGGGGGTTTTTTTATTGTAAAAAAATAAACTATAATTTCAATTTTGTTTTTCGAAGTAATAAAGAATTAGAAACAACGCTAACGGAGCTGAAAGCCATAGCTGCTGCGGCGTAAATGGGATTTAAAAATCCAAGTGCGGCAATCGGAATTCCGACAACGTTATAAATAAATGCCCAGAATAAATTCTGCTTTATAGTCCGCAAAGTTTTATTAGATAATTTTATAGCATTAACAACTCCCGTCAAATCTCCTTTAATTAAAATTACATCTGAAGTTTCGATTGCTATATCGGTGCCTGTGCCAATTGCAATGCCAACATCTGCTTGAGCGAGAGCAGGTGAATCGTTTATCCCGTCGCCAACCATTGCAACAATTTTACCTTCAGATTTTAATTTTTTAATATGCATTGCTTTAT
>DAIEML010000080.1 GCA_027349615.1 Ignavibacteriales bacterium
TTTCGCTTCTTTCAATGGATTATTTAAAAAAGTACGGGACTTATTACGGTGAATTTTATCTGCTTCTTCAAACGTCGGTATTAGGAATGATGCTGATGGCGGGAGCGAAAGATTTATTTGTAATCTTTCTTGGGCTTGAAGTTATGTCGGTTAGTTTTTATGCTTTAGCCGGAATGAACAGAAAAAGATTGAAAGCTAACGAAGCATCACTGAAATATTTCTTGCTTGGTGCTTTTGCAACAGGATTTATTGTTTATGGAATTGCATTAATATACGGAACAGCTCAAACCACATCGATTGATTTAATCGCATCCAAGTTTTCATTTTTACAGCACAATCTTTTATTTGACGCCGGCATTCTATTGTTCTTAATTGGTTTCTCATTTAAGATCGCGGCATTTCCGTTCCACATGTGGGTTCCGGATGTTTACGAAGGTTCAGCATCAACAGTTGCAGGATTATTTTCTACCGGCGGTAAAGCAGCAGCATTTAGTGCAATAATTGTAACTCTTGGAGTTTTATTCAACGGATCTATCCAAAACATTTTTGAACCATATCTTGCCGTAATTGCAGTTCTATCGATGGTATTTGGAAGCATTGTAGCAATTGCACAAACAAATATTAAAAGGATGCTTGCATATTCTTCTATCGCTCACGCAGGATATATGATTATCGGGTTAGCTTCAGGAAATCATGACGGCATTGCAGGAATAATATTTTATTTAACCGCTTACACATTTATGAATTTAGGTGCATTCGGAATTGTAGCATTGATTGAAGGAAAAGAAGAAGCCAACTTGGATCTAAAATCATATTCCGGATTAGCATCAAGAAATCCAGTACTGGCTGCACTTTTAGCAATTGTAATGTTTTCACTTGCAGGCATACCTCCATTTGCAGGATTCTTTGGAAAATATTATGTATTCATTTCAGCGATAAAAGCACATCTTACTTGGTTAGCGATTGTTGGAGTTTTATCAAGTGTAATAAGCGTTTATTTTTATTTAAGAGTAGTAGTGTTAATGTACTTTAAAGATTCTGAGACAGAATTTACAATTGAACGAAGCAATACCGGCATGCTTGCAGTAGTTATTTCAGTTCTGCTGGTTATAGTAATTGGTATAGCACCAGGTTCTTTGATTGGTTTGATAACTTCATTTATAAGATAGATAATTTACATTACTTTTTAGCGCAGTTATGCTGAAGAATTTTAACTGTAGAGACGTAAAGACGCTTAGAGAAACAACGCATTTCTTTTATTCCTTCAAAATTGAATAAACATTTTAACTATATTCTTTTCATATATTAAAAATTGACATTATCTTTGTACAAGGAAACAATCAATTTTTATCCGCAGATTTTTTATGATACCTTTATTTTCTACAAGCCAAGTAAGAGAAGTTGATGATTATGCAATCAATACTCTAGGAGTTTCCGGCTTAGTGTTAATGGAGAATGCCGCACTTCAAATATTTAATAAGATAATTGGAAATACAAATCATCTTGAAAAATTAAATCAAATCGGGATTGTATGCGGCAAAGGAAATAACGGCGGAGACGGATTTGCATTGGCGAGACAATTTGCAAATCATGGTTTTAATGTAAAAGTTATATACTTAGGCAATGAAAGTGAAATGTCACCGGATTGTCTGTCTAATTATAAAATACTTTTGAATTTAAGCAAAGAAAACCAAAACATTTTCATTAAGAAATTCGCTTCAATAAAAGACTTAAAATTTATAAATGATTCCGATATAATTCTCGATGCCTTGCTTGGCAGCGGTTCTCATGGAATGCTTAGAGAGCCTTATAATTCAATTATTAATTCACTTAATAAGATAGGAGCATTTAAAGCTGCTATTGATATTCCAACAGGACTTAATTCAGATTCCGGTTATGCTGAAAATTGTTTTAATGCCGACGTAACGATAACTCTTGGTGAATTAAAAAGAGGATTATTTATTGAAGACGGTTACGTTAATTGCGGAGTGATCGAAAAGGGAGATATAGGAATCGGTTTTTCTTACTTCGACAAACTTAAGACTTCTGAATATTTAATAGAACCGGAAGATGTATTTTATAATCTTCCGATTAAGAAAAAAAACGCTCACAAGTATTCTACCGGAAAAGTTTTAACAATTGCAGGCTCAGGCTCATTCCCTGGTGCTGCGAGAATGACCGCAAAATCTGCACTTAAAATTGGAGCCGGTGCATCTATTTTATGCTATCCTAAATCGGTGAGAAAGTTAATTTTTAATAAAGCTACTGAAATCGTTGTTAATTCGTATGAAGATAATGGAAAAGAATATTTAACGGTTAGTAATATTAAAGAATTTGAAAAGAAATTAGAATGGGCTGATGCTGCTGCAATTGGCCCAGGACTTGGGAGAGAACCTGAAACACAGGACGCAGTAATTGAAATATTAAAAAAGAAAAAATGCAAACATATTGTAATTGATGCCGACGGCATTTTTGCATTGAACAATGACCGATATAAAAATATTAATCTCGAAGGGATTATTCTTACTCCTCATCATGGCGAATTTGCAAACTTAGTCGGAATAGAAACTTCGGAATTAAGAAAGAATGTATTGTTTTACGGGAAAAAATTTGTTGAAGATACCGGAGCATATTTAATTCTAAAAGGAGCTCCGACAATTATATTTACTCCGAACGGAGATGCGTTGATTAATACAACTGGAAATCCGGGTATGGCAAAATTTGGAACCGGTGATGTTTTAACCGGAACGATTGCTGGTTTGTTAGCTCAAATGAAAGATTCTGAAAAGGCAATCGTATCAGGAGTTTATATTCACAGTTTAGCAGCGGATTTATTATTGAATGAATTTACCGATTATGGATACACTGCCGAAAATATAATTAAAAAATTACCGGATGCAGTAAAATTTTTAATAAGCTCATTTTATGCAGGAAAATAAAATTGTTAGAATATCTGGAAAAAAATAAACTAAAATTGGTCTATTTTCCGTTGATAGTTTATTGGCTTATTCTTTTAACTGCCACATCATTGCCAAGTAATGAGATGCCGGATATCCATATGAGCGACAAGATTGAACATTTTTTAGGTTATGGAGTTCTTACAATTCTTATCACCTTTTCACTTCTTGTTCAATCTAAAAATAAACTTCTAAAAGCAAAGGCTTATCTCGCTACAATTATTATTGTTTCGGTTTACGGCGCTCTTGATGAGCTGCATCAAATGTTTGTCCCGGGGCGTGATTGCTATTTTTATGATTGGGTTACAGATTTTGCAGCAGCATTCTTTGGAATAATTATAGTTTATTCTCTTGTAAAATTTGTTCGATTCAAAGTAAGAAATTTTTAACTTCTCAAATAGTAAAAAGCATGACGGTTAAAAGTAATAAAACGAAAAATAGAGGATTAGTTTCTCTAATTGTAATATTAATTTTATTACTTGATCAATTGTTTCTTTTCTATATCAAATATGAAAACCAGGGATTAGGCCTTTCAAATTTTAGCTTTTGGTATTTAGGAAATATTCTTAATATCTTTTTTACGTCAACCGCGGTATTGGGAGTTATTTTTTATTCAATAAAAGTAAAAAATGATTTTAAAGCAGGCTTTCTAATTTCAATTGCGGTAATTTTAACTTTAACGTTGGTAATATCTTTTATAAGTACTAAAATTTCTTTACCGCTGCCAAATGTATATTTTCTCGATCATCCACTTAAGAAAATCGCAGTTGGATTTCTTTTTTCAGTTTATCAATATCTTCAATTTTTATTTATTGGGATCGTCTGGTTCCAACTGTTAGGCGGAAAAGAATTAATTGTTCTTAGAGCGATAGTAAATTCAGCTGCACTTGTATTGATTCTTTTATTTTTTGCATTTGTATTTATTAACTTAAAAAAGAATGACAATAAAAAAATTCTTCCAAAGAAACATTCAATAAATGTTGCAGTTGTTCTTGGCGCAGCTGTATGGTCTCACAATGCACCGAGCCCAAGCTTAGCGGCTCGAGCAGATAAAGCTGTGGAATTATTAAAAGAAGGAGAAGTTAATAAAATTCAATTAACCGGAAGCAATGCCCCGGGAGAATTAAGCGAAGCTGAAGTAGCTTACAATTACATCAGATCTGAAAATGTTGATACTTCAAAAATTTGGATGGAAGATAAAACGGTATCAACAGCAGAGCAAATTCAATATATAAAAGACCACATTTTAACGAAGAAAAATATCGGCAACATTATAATAGTTTCTGATTCTTATCATTTAACACGAGTTAAAGAAATGTGCAGATTTTATAAAATTAAAGTTGAGCTTGCTACATCCGACTTAAAATTAAACTTTCAGCATAACCTTTATTACAAATTGAAGGAAAGCATTGGTTTGCTTGTGTTTTGGTTCTTTGCATTATAACCAGATCAAGGATATTTTTGTGTTCAATATAAATAGATTTATTACAGGTTTAAATTAAAATGTCTCAAGTATTTAAAAGAAGAGTAGTCAGAGAAAAAGTACTTCAAATTTTATATGCATATACAATGAATAAGGAATCTCTGGAAGCTTTAATCGGAGCTATGCTATCCGATGTATCTGAAAAAGCTGATAAAGATTTTGCCGATGAACTAGTTCATAAAGTATTAGCACACAAAGATGAACTAGATAAAGAAATTAAGAAAAGAGTTGATAATTGGGAGATGAATAGAATTGCCTTGATAGACAAGATTTTATTGCGAATGGGAATTTGTGAACTTTTATATTTTCAAGATATACCACCAAAAGTTTCAATTAATGAAGCTATAGAAATTGCGAAAATATACAGCACTGCAGGCAGCGGAAAATTTATAAACGGAATTCTTGATGCAGTTTTAACTGAGTTAAAAGATTCCGGAAGTTTAAATAAGACCGGACGCGGACTTATTGAAGAAAGCATATCCAAATCTTCACCTAAGAAATAGCTCATGAAATCTAAAAGCAAAATCTTTTTCTGGACGCTTTTTGATTTTGCCAACACAGCATTTTCAGTTACGATAGTTACTGTAATCTATTCGAAATATTTTACCAACTATGTAACCGGCGGAAAGAACAGCTTGTGGGGATTGGGAGTAAGTATTTCAATGATAATCTCTGCATTGCTTAGTCCGCCGCTTGGTGCAATTGCAGATATTTCCCGTAACAGAAAAAGATTTCTTTTAATGTTCACCTTGATATCAGTTGTGTGTACAGCTTTTATGTTTTATGTCCAAAAGGGTGATATACTTTTAGGAATTGTACTTTTTATATTTGCCAACATAGGATTCGAATCAGGACTTGTTTTTTACGATGCATTTCTGCCGAACTTAACTGAAAAGAAAAACTTCGGGAGAGTTTCCGGTTATGGGTTTGCTATGGGTTACCTTGGTGCGCTTGCTATGCTTTTAATTATTAAGATTTTACTTCCTCCGGAATCTTCAGCAGATTATATTTATTACGTTAGACTGTCATTTGTAGTTGCAGCCGCATTCTTCCTTTTCTTTTCTATACCTTTATTTTTATTTGTAAGCGAACCTAGAAGCAAATATTTGGTTAAAAAATCCACTGTTAAAACCGGAATAGAAAAAAGCCTAAGAACATTAAAAGCTTTATTTGTTCATAAAGAATATCCGTCTATTTCAAAATTTCTACTTTCTTTTTTTCTGTACAACGATGCCATAATTACAATTATTGCGTTTGCTTCAATCTTCGCTTCCAAAATTTTGAAGATGGACGACGAACAAATTATTATTTTCTTTATAATTGTTCAAAGCACTGCTATCGGCGGCTCATTTGTATTTGGAATTATTTCAGACCATATTGGTCCAAAGAAAACAATTACAATAACATTGGTTATATGGCTGTTTGTTGTAATCGGTGCTTTTCTAGTTCAAAATGTATTTCAATTTTATCTTGTAGGTTTATCTGCCGGATTATCAATCGGATCTTCTCAATCATGCAGCAGGAGCTTAATGGCATTGCTAACACCACATGAAAGGGAAGCAGAGTTTTTCGGATTTTATGATGGATTGTTCGGAAAATCTTCCGCGGTTGTTGGCCCTTTATTTTATGGTATTATTGCAGATCTTTCAAATCAAAGATTTGCCGCGCTTGCTATCGGAATTTTCTTTCTTATTGGATTAATAATTTTGCAAAGAGTGGAAGTACCGAAGTTAAAAACTGCCAATGAAAGCTAATACAAAATTTTCTTTGTAACTCATCGTTGCCACTAATAAACTAAGGCTAGAAGTTATAACAATAAAGTTAAACTGCTTTCATTACAATTAAAGTTAAGTCATCATGAGATGGGGAAGAATCGGTGAAGACAGCAATATTCTTTAATATTGATTCCTGAATTTCTTTGGCGGGTTTATCAGCATTTTGGGAAATAACTTTCATAAATCTTTCCTCGCCGTATTCCTGAAAATAATTATTCATTGCTTCAACAACGCCATCGGTATAAAAAATTAATATGTCACCGGACTGCGGTTTAATCTCAACTTCTTCAAGTGAGTTTTCGAAAATTGAATTATGGCTTAATCCGATTCCCATTCCGCGCGGAATAATATTACGGCATTTTTGGTTATTCTTGCTGTAAATAATTAAAGGCATATGACCGGCACGTGAAAGCAAAAGAGTTCCTTTTGAATTCAAACAGGCTAAGCTTACAGTAAAGAATGAACCTTTATTTAGGATTCTTGTTAAGTTTTTGTTGAGAAGAGTTAAAATTGTTTTCGGTGAGTCATTATGAGTAATCAGATAATGCAAAATAGCCTGCACTTGAACCATGTGCAAAGCGGCAGCCATGCCTTTACCTGAAATATCTCCAATTACGATATAAGTTTTATCAGGTGAAGATTCCTGAACTATGAAATCAAAATAGTCGCCTCCGACCTCACGAGCCGCTTCAGAGTAGCAGGCAATTTCAAAAAAATCATTTTGAGGAGGTTCTTTAGGCATTAAGTTGGTTTGGATTTCGCGTGCAACTGCGAGCTCATCTTTAGCAATCAGCTTATCAGCTAGCTCAAATGCTAAATTTAAATTTACAAGGATAAATCCTATCCAAATATAATGAGGCTGATCAGACATAAAGCCAAAAACAAAAAGCACCAAAGCAACAGAATAAACTAATCTTCTTACGGGTGTTAGCTGCAATAAGAAAGCTACAAATAAACTGCGAGCAAATTTCAACATGCCTCTAGGGGATTTTCTCATCTCCTCGGGCTCTTTCATTTTCTTTACATAAAAATTGTAGAGCTCAGGTAAATCTCTTTTAACCAGCTTTTCAATTTCCTTATAACTTAAATCGCTTGTGTAAAAATCATAAAGACGATTAAGGCGTTTGAACATTTTTAGATCAATTCCTTTGGTTGTTTAATAAAAAAAACTGATGCAGATAACATATACAAGATACTTGATGGTTGTTAAATTTAAACACGGCATAATTTTTCTGCAGCTTCCAGCAAAACTTCATCTCGCTTTGCGAAACATATTCTAATTAATTTCTTATTATTATTTTCTGAATAAAAAGGTGACATTGGAATGACGGCTACTCCAACTTCTTTAGTTAAGTATTCCGAGAACTCATAATCATTTCTATCTGAGATTATTGAATAATCCAAAAGCTGAAAATATGTGCCTCTTGCTTTATTCAATTTGAAGCGTGATTCTTTTAAAGCATTAATTATTAAATCTCTTTTCTTTTGATAGAACAAACCTAGACTCAAGTAATGATTTTCATTTACCAAGTAGTCAGCATAAGCATGTTGAATAGGAGTATTAACTGCAAATACAATAAATTGATGAATCTTTCTAAACTCTTTCATTAAATATTCCGGAGCTGCGCAGTAGCCAATTTTCCAACCTGTTGTATGATACGTTTTACCGAATGATGAAACAATGAATGATCTTTTAGCAAGTTCGCCGGAACGAGAAATACTGATATGCCTGTTTCCGTCGAATACAATGTGTTCATAAACCTCATCGCTTAAAATTAGAATATTTGTATCGTTAGTAATTTGCTCTAAATTTTTAAGATCGGCTATATTTATTACACTGCCGGTCGGATTATGTGGTGAATTGATAATTATCAATTTGGTTTTGTTTGTAATTGAATCTTTGCATCTATCCCAATCAATAGAAAAATCATTTTCGCGCAAAGGAATAAAAATTGGTACGCCTCCGTTAGCAACAACTCCAGGTGCATAAGAATCATAAGCTGGCTCAAAAATAATTGCTTCATCACCTGGCTTAATAACAGTTGAAATAACAGTGAACAAAGCTTGAGTTGCGCCAGCAGTAATATTGATTTCTGTTTCGGGATTGTATTTATGTCCATACAACTTTTCAATCTTTGCAGAAATTCTTTCTCGCAGCAACTGTAAACCAGGCATAGGCGCATACTGATTTTGTCCTGCATTCAAATAATGTGTTACTAATTTTTTCAATTCATCGGGGCAATCAAAATCGGGGAAACCTTGAGAAAGATTTATAGCATTATAGGCCGCCGCCATATTGGACATAGTAGAAAATATTGTTGTTCCGACATTCGGCAATTTAGAATCGATTAAAAATTTAATTTTTTCCATAAAGAAAGCTTAAGATCAAGTTAAAGATCAAGAATAAAATTAAGATTAAGAACAAGATTAAGGTTAAGAAATCAGAATTAAGTTAAAGTTAGGTTTATAATATAATTAATTTGTTTTAAATCTTGTAAGTGCACAATAAAGTTAATTATTGATTTACATATATTTAAAATAGATACTGCTAATTAAAAATTGGAAGGGTAGATTTTAATTAATTCATTCTAAAAATTTTATCCGTTGGGCGGACAGCGTCGTACATTTGTTTTAATTCATCGAAGGCAAACCGGCTTCCGCGCTGAGCTGCAAATCTATAATATTTTACTGCTTCGGGTTCACTCACTTCAACGCCGATTCCATTTCTATAACAATAAGCAAGTGTTGCCTGCGCAAGCACAGATCCATCTTTAATAGCTTTTCTGATTTCATCTATAGCGGAACTAAAATTAGAAATTTTCAAATAACCATAAATCTTTGCTATAGAAATTCTGATTGAAGCTTCCGAACTACCGAGATTTTTTGCAAATTCCCATACTTCAATTGCTTTATCTCTGTCCTGTTTAAGATATTTCCCGGTATATAAATCCAGTCCTAATTCATTCATCGCAGGAAGGTAATTTAATGAAGCAGATTTTTTAAGTAGGTTAACAGCATCTGTTTCAGTTAATTGAGCATCAATTCCGATTGAAAATAGACCATACCACACAAACATTGCTCGGGGATCATTTTCATCAATTTGTTTTCATCGGTTATTTTGTTGTATTTTCTTATCTGCATATTAATTTTAAGTTGATTTGCGGATTTTTTATCCGAATTTCTCTTAGCCTAACGTTTTTGCGCTTAGCGTTCGTGCGGG
>DAIEML010000081.1 GCA_027349615.1 Ignavibacteriales bacterium
GAGGTGAACATTTAGAAAAAACTTTGGCAAAGTATATTTCTAAAAATGATTGACAGCAAAGACAGTAGCATTGATGGTGGAGATGCAAGCGGGCAATCGATGAAATAAATGACAAAAATATTTTCTTATTAACATGTGCATATCAAATCTATATGATATTGCTCTTAATGGTTAAACGAAAAAGCTTATCAAATTTCATATTGATAATTCTTTTGTTATTTTAATTATGTTTTAATTAAGGTTTTTATATGAGTGCTAACTTAACAACAAAACAAATTTTTAAAATATTACAAAGAAATCAGGAATTACTAAAAAAGTATCGGGTAAAAAAAATTGGCTTATTTGGTTCTTATATAAGGCAAGAGTTTACTAAAAAAAGCGACATCGATTTACTTGTTGATTTTGAAGAGAAATCTTTTGATAACTTTATTGAGCTTGCATTTGCGCTTGAAAAAATATTTAATAAAAAAGTTGACCTCTTAACGGAACAAGGAATTAGTCCATACATACTTCCATACATAAAGAATGAAATTCAATGGTATGAAACATAACGAAGTATACCTAAACCATATTTTAGATGAAATTTCATTCTTGCTATCAACCACTGAAAGTCTTGAATATGAATCTTTTTATGAAAATGAAATTTATACAAGAGCATTTTCAAGAAGTCTGGAAATAATTGGAGAGGCAGTAAAAAACCTTTCAGCAGATTTTCGTAAATCTCATAAAGAAATTGAGTGGAAGAAAATTTCCGGGATGAGGGATAAAATTATTCATCAGTATTTTAATGTTGATTACGAAATCCTATGGGATGTAATAAAAAACAAATTGCCGGATATAAAAGAAAAAATTCAAACACTTTTAAATGTATAATTAGTTACCATCCTTATAAAAAAATTTAGTAGTTTTTTTATTTAAGTATCCATTAGAACAAAATTACTAGTCTAACCGGATTTCCTCTATTCTATTAGAAGTAATTGATCTTTTTAAGGGAGAGCTCATTTTTCGTCCATTTTCAAGCTTTTTGTTCATAGTCGGCACTTATAAAACCTTCGTCGTCGATCATTTTATAATCGTCAGCGGTCATTTTACTTCCGTCAATATGCGTTTGATCACGGTAAATGTGCGTTTGATTACAGTCGCCGGACATTTATCGTTCGTCGATAGTCATTTACCCATCGTTTATATGCGTTTAGTCAATGTAACCGTGCGTTTGATTACAGTCAGCTCTCATTTTTTCATTGTCAGAAGGCATTTTTTAAACGTCAGATTTCATTTAAATAATGTAAATACTCATTCAGTTTATGTCGTTCTTCATTTTTCTTATGTAAGAATTCATTTTGGCAAAGTAATAAAACAATATGCTAAAGTTGTTCTTCTTTAAATATAAGTTTGAGAGCATTTTATTTTAGATGAAAATAATTTTTCCGAAGATTATGCCCAATCATTAATTGAATTTGAAACTTCAGTATATAAAATTATAAAGTGTGGTTCTTTTGATAATTTTATTTTTGTAAAATACAAAATCAAATCATTCCTCCATTTCTTCCCTTGAAGCCAAAACAGAATTTATTATTTTTGAATTATGTTGATGAAATTTTTTGCATTAATATTTTTTATATCAAGTTTTGCTTTAGCGCAGATTGATCCGAGCAATCAATACATGCTTGCACAAAGTTACGTGCAGGCGGCAATGTTTGAAAAAGCAAAACCAATTCTGGAAGAGCTTTACCATAACCAGCCGGGCAATTACGAATATTTCCGCGCACTCAATGAAGTTTATATTCAACTAAAAGATTACGATGCTTCTATTGCTCTAATTGAAGACAAATTAAAAATTTCTTCTCAAGATATTAACCTTTACGGTATGCTTGGATCGACTTACTATCTTAAAGGCAACGATAAAAAAGCTTTTGAAGTTTGGGATAATGCATTAGCAACTTTACCTCAAAGTGAAGTTAATTATAGAGTGATTGCAAATTATGCAATTGAAAGACGAACTTTTGATAAAGCAATTCAGTATTTGAAGAAAGGACAGGATATTTCGAGCAATCCGATATATTTTGCTTATGATCTCGCAAATCTTTATTCGCTTACTATGCAATTCAAAGATGCAACTGAAGAATATTGCATGATACTTTCACAAAATTCAAATCAGCTTAATATTGTTGAAAGTAAGATAATGGGATATATCACAAAGCCAGGCGCACTGCAAGCTTCATTGCCGATAGTTGAAAAATATTCCAACAGCGATAATATAAATTTCAAATTTCTTTTAGCAAGGTTTTATATTGAAGAAAAATCTTATGATAAAGCTTACAATATTTATGAACAAATTGATGCTTTTCAAAATGATCAAGGAGCGCAGCTGCTTGGCTTTGCCCAATTTTTATTCGGAGATAAAGTTTTCAAAACAGCTTCGGATGTTTATGATGCGATAATTAAGAAATATCCAAATTCTCCTTATACACCAACGGCAAAGCTTGGATATGCAAAAACACTTGAAGCATTATTTAATGAAGAAAATGCTTCTAAAATTCCAACTTGGAAACCTTATTATGAAATTCCAAAATTCAATTCAGAACAAATTGATAAAATAATTTCTGCTTATTTAGAGATTACAAAAATTTATCCTCATTCTGAAGTTGCAAACGAAGCTTTACTAAGAATTGGTGAGCTTAAATTATTCAAGCAAGAAAAAATTTCTGAAGCTGAAGAATATTTTAATAACATCATAACAGATTCACCTCTATCACAATATGCTGCTGATGCTTATCTTGATTTGGCAAAGGCATCAATCTTAAGCAACAATTTAGATAAAGCTGCATCATATTATCTGAAGATTACCACAGCAGGAAGATATCCGGATGATAAAAAGAATATTGCTACTTACCGGCTTGCAAGAATTTATTTCTACAAAGGTGATTTTGAAAAGACAAAAGAATATTTGAAAAGCATGCTTGATAATCTTGGTAATAATTCAGCCAATGATGCATTGGAGCTTTCTCTTTTAATGAACACTTCAACAAATGATTCGTCTAACCTTGCAGTGTTTGCATCTGCGGAACTTCTTTCTGAGCAAAACAAGTTTAATGAAGCTTATAATAAGTTTAAAATAGTTTCCGCTGATCAGAATAAATTGATGCTTCAGAATTTAGCTGGCTTAAGAGAGGCGGAGATGGAGTTGGCAGAAAATAATATTGATAGTTCAATCGCTCATTTTCAAAAAATTATCAATGACAATGATAAAAACATTTATGCCGATAAAGCGTTATATTTATTAGGTCAAATTTATGAATACAGCCGGTACGATAAAGCAAAGGCAATTGAGAGTTACGAAAATTTACTTGCAAAATTCCCCAACTCATTATATCTTGATCAGGTACGGGCTGAAATAATTAAATTGAAAGGTCAGTCATTGGAAAGACCAATGTAATTTTTTATAGAAATGAGGCAAAATTTAAATACAAATTCAAGCTTGAAGTTTAATAATGCCGAAGATTTTTGAATACTTAGGAATACTAATATTTTTTTATTCAAACTAACATGAACCAATACACGTTCATGGTAAACATGATGGATTAGAAAGCAAAGCCGAATTTTATATTGTTGATGGTAAGATTGTAGAGATTAGAATAAAAACAGTTAAAGGCAGAAAACCTTTACCAGAAAATAAAATGAAAGATTTTAAAGATTTTCTTGAAATATATTCTGATAAAATAGTCAAAAAATGGATTGACTATTTTGTATATCATAAAGAAGTTGAATTTGAAAAAATCACAACAAAAATAAAATGATAATTATAGAAGAAAATAATAAAACAGAAATCGATCTTATAGAGGTTGTATCTGCTCAATATATTGGAGATTATGTTATTAGATTAATTTTTAATGATGGTATTAAGAGATTAGTAGATTTTAGAACGTTTCTTGAAAATTCAGCCCATCCTTCAATTCGAAAGTATTGGGACGAAAGTAAATTCAAAAACTTTCAAATCGTTGATGGGAATCTGAATTG
The DNA here is from genome assembly GCA_027349615.1 of Ignavibacteriales bacterium. Next base: position 4,018 of record DAIEML010000081.1, read on the forward strand.
GAATGATTATGAAATGATTTTCCCCTTAGAAGATCTCTATGAAGGTAAATTGTAAAAGAAAGATTTAAGGAAATAGTTAATGGCAAAGAAACAAAATCAAAAATTAGTTAAATGTTCATTTTGCGGAAGAGATGGCAGTGAAGTTGGCAGCATGATAGCGGGTCCCGATGTTTATATCTGCGATATCTGCATTACCAGCAGTGTTGATATATTAAAAAATAATTTAGCTGCCTATAATTATAAATCAAAGAATTCATTGCTGCAGGCTCCGTCCGCAATCAAAAAAACTTTGGACGAATATGTTATCGGGCAGGAGAAAGCAAAGAAAATACTTTCTGTTGCGGTTTACAATCATTATAAAAGAATAAATGCTTCATCTTCTTTGTTCGAAATGGATGAAGTTGAAATTGAGAAAAGTAATATACTTCTTATCGGTCCAACCGGAGTCGGCAAAACTTTATTGGCACAAACTCTTGCTAGAATTTTAGATGTTCCTTTTGCAATTGCGGACGCGACTACTCTCACCGAAGCCGGATATGTAGGCGATGATGTCGAAACGGTTCTTGTGCGACTTTTGCAAGCTGCAGATTATAATCTTGAAAGAGCACAAAAGGGAATTGTCTATATTGATGAGATTGACAAGATTGCACGGAAAAGTGAAAGTACTTCGATTACAAGGGACGTTTCAGGTGAAGGAGTTCAGCAGGCATTATTAAAAATTTTGGAAGGCACAGTTGCCGGCGTTCCTCCAAAAGGCGGACGAAAACATCCTGAACAAAGTTTGATTAATGTAAACACTAAAAATATTTTATTTATTGTTGGCGGCGCCTTTGAAGGAATTGACAAAATAATTGCGGCAAGAATTAATAAAAATAAAATGGGATTTACATCTGACGGAATAAAAGGTAAAACGGAAGGCGAAGATCTACTAAAATATATTTTACCGGAAGATCTGCTTCGATTTGGATTGATTCCTGAACTGATAGGAAGGATTCCTGTTATAGCGCCTCTTCAACCGCTTTCTGAAACAGCTTTAAAAAGCATTTTGGTTGAACCACGGAATGCAATTCTTAAACAGTATAAAAAATTATTTTTACTTGAAGGTATTGAGTTGGAATTTGATCCATTAGCAGTTGATGCAATTGTTAAAAAAGCAATTGCCCGTAAAACCGGAGCTAGAGCTCTTCGATCGATAGTTGAAGATTTTATGCTTGACGTAATGTATGATTTACCTACCAGAGAAAATGTTGATAAATGTATTATCACAAGAGATGTAGTTGAAAAAGGTTCAGAACCGATATTTATTGAAGCCGATAGAAAATCAGCTTAAATATTAATTATAATTTTGGGAATTTATTTTAAGGCGATCCATTAGGTCGCCTTTAATTTTAAAGTTTATTGGTGTTGTATGTTGAATAAAATATTTCTCATTCTTTTTCTCATTCCGTTTTATGCTTACTCTCAATCAAAAATATTAATTTATATGGATCTCAAGCAGACAGATCATTTAAGAGCATACGGAATTACTTTTCATGCATTGGAGCGCGGCGAGAAAGCTGATTGGCTTTTGAATTACCGCGGAGGCTCGTTCATGCTTGATTACTCAAATCAATCTGCAAATGAATGCCGCATTGAAGGCGTTGCATTTGATGAACTATCAACTTCACAAGCTGCAGAAATTTATTCTACAGTTCAAAGTGATGACAACAATATGTCGGTTGTAAGGCTGGAGAAAGCGCCTAAAATTGCAGTTTACGTTCCGCCGAGTTTTCATCCATGGGACGATGCAGTTACGCTTGCACTGGATTATGCAAAAATTCCTTACACAAAAATTTGGAACGATGAAATTCTTCGCGGTGATTTATCAAAATATGATTGGCTCCATCTTCATCACGAAGATTTTACTGGGCAATATGGAAAATTTTATGCAAGCTTCAGCAATGCGCAATGGTATATTGATAATCAGCTTCAGTACGAAGCTGATGCAAAGAAAAATGGTTTTAAAAAAGTATCTGACATGATGAAAGCAGTGGCTCAAGATATAAAAAATTATGTTGGAAAAGGCGGATTTCTTTTTGCAATGTGTTCAGCCACAGATACATTTGATATTGCACTCGCAGCAGAGCATACAGATATTTGCGCTTCAATGTTTGATGGAGATCCAGCGGATCCTGATGCACAGCAGAAATTAGATTTTTCAAACACGCTTGCTTTTACAAATTTCAAACTTGAAATGAACCCATACGTTTATTCATTTAGCAATATCAATATTCAGCCAAATGAAATTGGAAGTCCTGATAATGATTATTTTACTTTGTTTGATTTCTCGGCAAAGTACGATCCGGTTCCTTGCATGCTGACGCAGGATCATGTAAATGTTATTCATGGATTCATGGGACAAACGACCGGATTCCACAAAGAAGTAATTAAAAAATCAGTTATCATTTTAGCGGAGAGGCAAGGCACAGATCAAGTAAAATACATTCACGGAAATTACGGAAGAGGGACGTTTACATTTTACGGCGGACACGATCCAGAAGCTTATCAGCATTTAGTTGGTGATCCGCCAACTGATTTATCTCTTCACAAAAATTCACCTGGTTATAGATTAATACTAAATAATGTTTTATTCCCAGCAGCAAAAAAGAAAGAGCAAAAAACTTAAAGAGTGTTTTTGTTTGTAGTTAATAGTTTGTTGTTATTATTCCGAATAGTTAAATTTTCAGCGTAGATTTACAACGAACAACAAATTACAAACATTATCCTAATTATCTTTATGAATTCAATTAGAATAAAAAAATCATCAAAAGAAATTCCCATCGGCAAAATAGTTTGCGTCGGAAGAAATTATGCTGAACACGCCAGGGAATTGGGAAATGAAATTCCGGAAAAGCCGGTAATATTTTTGAAGCCTGCTTCTTCAGTTATATATTCTGGAGAAAAAATTGTTTATCCGTCTTTTTCGAATGAGATGCATCATGAAACAGAGTTGGTTCTTCTTATCGACAGAAAAATAAAAGATGCTGATGAAAAAACATCTGAAAACGCAATAGCAGGTTATGGCTTGGGGTTGGATATGACGTTAAGAGATGTTCAAAACGAATTGAAGAAGAAAGGCCATCCTTGGACAATAGCAAAATGCTTCGATACTTCGGCGGTACTTTCTGATTTTGTGCTCAAAGAAAATTATCATCTAACTTTAGACGAAGAAATTTCATTAACCGTAAATGGTGAAGTGAGGCAAAAGGAAAAACTAAACATGATGATTTTCTCACCGGTAAAAATTATTCAATACGTTTCTTCGTTAATGACTTTAGAAGAAGGCGATTTAATTTTTACTGGTACGCCAAAAGGAGTCAGTAAAGTTGAACGCGGAGACAAGCTGCACGCAGAAATTTCAGGCGTGACTTATTTGGATTGCAGTGTTGCGTGATTATATAATATTAACGGTTTAAAGTGCTTAAGGATTTTTTTATTAAATCTTCTAATGCAGCATTTGGTTCATCAACTAAAATATCTCTGACAACTTTTTCGGCAAGTTTAGAATTGTAGCCAAGAGTTGTTAATGCAGCTACTGCTTCATTTTTAATATTGAAAGGAATTTCGATTCCACTTTCCTCAGAAATTGAATCTACTTTCGATCGTAATTCAAGAACTAAACGCTCGGCAGTTTTTCTTCCAATTCCAGGTACAGAAATAATTCTTGAATAATCTGCAGATTGGATTGCTCTTTTTAATTCGTCGGTTTTTATTCCGGACAAAATGCTTAATGCTATTTTAGGTCCAATTCCGTTAACTGAAATAAGAAGCTCAAACATTTCTTTTTCTGATTCTTCTGAAAATCCAAAAAGTGAAATTGAATCTTCCTTCACACTCATATGAATAAATAACGATGCAAATTCTTTCCCGGTAATCTTTTCAAAAGTGTTAATGGAAATATTCACCAAGTAACCAACTCCGCTAACATCAAGTAAAAGTTTTGTTGGTTTTGCTGATATTATTTTACCGTTTAAATAGCCGATCATAATTTTACTCTAATGAATTTAATTTTTTATTACTCGCTCAGGGTAAGTTTCAATAAACGATTTCCAATCCTTACTTTTTTTAACGGGAGATCTCATTCTGAAGGCATGGCAGAGCGCTACTGCCAAAGCGTCACTTTCATCAAATCTCATCTTATCATTTTTAATTTCTAAAATTGTTCTTATCATGTAGTTTACTTGTTCTTTAGACGCTGCGCCTGTACCGACTACAGATTTCTTAATTTCTCTCGGTGAATATTCGCTAGTCGGGATATTGTTATGAACCGCAGCTAAAATTGAAACGCCGCGAGCATAACCAATCTTCATTGCTGATTGAACATTCTTCCCATAAAAAGCTGTTTCAATTGCAAACTCATCTGGTTTATAAGTTTTAATTATTATATCTAATTCATCATAAATGATTTCAAGTTTTTGAGGAAGTTGTTTTGAGGAAGGAAGTTTTATCAATCCATTTTTTATACGATTAAAACTATTTTTATTGTGATTGATAATTCCAAAGCCGGTAAAATTGGTTCCGGGATCTACGCCAAGAATAATCATTTAACCTTTCATAAGGAAAAAAGAAAGGGCTTTGAAATTAAAGCCCTAAAGTTTTTTAATCAGCTGCTTAAAGCAGATTCATCAATATCTGCGTTGGTATAAACATTTTGTACGTCATCGCAGTCTTCAAGAGATTCAATTAACTTAGCAACTTTTTCCGCATCTTCACCGGTAACGCGAATGAAATTTTTCGCGATCCATTGAAGTGAAGCATTTTCAACTGTTAGTCCTTTATCAATCAAAGCTTTGCGAACCGGTTCAAATGATTCAATTGCAGATTGAACAACAAAATATTCATCTTCAGTTTGTAAATCTTCCGCACCGGCTTCGAGGATGATTTCCATAATTTCATCTTCAGATTTATTTTGCTTTGGCAGAGTGACAACACCTTTTTTATCAAACATCCATGCAACAGATCCATTTTCACCCATACTGCCGCCGCCTTTGCTAAATAGATGTCTTACTTCAGCAACAGTTCTGTTTTTATTATCGGTTGCAACTTCAACTACAACAGCAACGCCTACCGGTCCATAACCTTCGTAAGTTAATTCATGATAAGTAACGCCTTCCAGTTCACCTGTAGCTTTTTTAATTGCTCGTTCAATATTATCTGCCGGCATATTTACAGATTTTGCGTTGTCGATAGCAAGTCGCAAGCGCGGATTGCCATTTGGATCACCGCCGCCTTCTCTTGCAGCAATTGTTATTTCCTTAATTATTTTTGTTATACTTCTTTTTTTTGCGTATTTTTGGAAAAACCAGAAGAAAAACGTAATTAATATTAATAATTCTAAAAAAGTAAACGG
>DAIEML010000082.1 GCA_027349615.1 Ignavibacteriales bacterium
GCTTTGTAAAAAATGCGGTTCAAGATGTTGATGAGAATTTGATTTTGTTTTTGAACGGCGAATCAGAAAAGCCGCAAGGCATAGTTGAGCTGATGGTTAAAGATTCATCAAAATATTATGTAGTAACAAAAGCCGGAAGCAGAAGTGCAGTTGATTTGAAGAGCGCAATTGATGAGTTGAAGAGTGCCAAGGAGATACTCGAAAATGAGTTTACTGTAATTGAATCTGTAGGATTAAGTGAGAGCGGAGGGGATGCAAAAAATATAGAGCGGATGAAAGTGAAATCGAGATTAACAGATGTTGTAAGAATATTTGAGGCGATGAAGGAGTCGGAAATAATATCAAATAAAACTCCGGTAAAGGAATTTGCAGCGATGTTTTTCCATGAGCCAACTGAGAAGTATTTATTTGAGAGAAATTATAATGCTACAAAAAGCCGTCTGAAGAATGATGGAAGCTCATCTAACAGTGACGAGCTGGTGGAGTTTATAATTTCGCTGTTTGAAAGGAGTTTTCAGAGTAAAGAAGACGAAATTGAAAAAATAATAAGGAGATTAGAGAGGATACAAAAAAACAGCTTGCCTGTCAGAATTTGTTAAATTCGACAGGCATAATTTTATGAATACTAGTTTACATGAAATTATTTCAACAAAGTCATTTTCATTACTTTACTGATATTACCAGCAGTTAATTTATAGAAATAAATTCCTGAAGATAAATTTGATGCATTGAATTGGACTCTGTGCAAGCCTGAACTCATCGGTTGGTTGATTAAAGTAGTTAACTTTTGTCCAAGAATATTGTAAATCGAAAGATTTACATTTGAGTTTTCGTTTATAGAAAATTCAATTGTTGTGCCCGGGTTGAAAGGGTTAGGGTAATTTTGTTTAAGACTAAAATTAATGGGCAGAGTAATTTTATTATTTGCTATACCGGTTATTGACTTATCCGAAGTAACGATATAAAAGCTGCTTACTTCACTTTGAGAAGCTGATAGAGTATTGTTTGACGTGTTTACAGAAGTATTTGCCGCTTCAACCCATTGACTGTTCTGGTTATCCCAATATTTAACTTTCATATTGCCGGAATGAATATTGAATCCGTTTGCCTGAAGGCTATCGAAGTGAAATTGAAAATTTACATTAGAGTTGAAATTCATGTGTCCGCCCATAGAACCGGATTGATTCATTTCATTCATTCCGTTTGAAGAAAATAAACCAACTTCGAAAGCAGCTATTGTATTTTGATTTGAATCTGCCGGAACATTTTGCGGAAAGACTTCCAATATTTGGCAGTAAAGCGAATCGGGCATCATTCCGCCGCCGCCCATCATACCGCCTTGATTCCAACCTGGATTGATTTCCATCCAATTAGTTGAATCGAAAGGATTATAGAAGCGCTGAGCTTGGCTCATGTTTTTATGAATCCAACCTCCGCCCATTCCGTTAGTCATATCACTTGAATCTCTCCAGACTTGACCGTTTATCTTATAAACGACCACCATGTTCATATAATCGGTTCCTATTTTCCATCCAGAAATTGAAACGCTGCTGCCGCTAGACGGAAGCTTAGCGACGGCAGATGAAATGTACCATGGCGGGCCAAAGTTAAGAAAATAATCCGGCTTGCCGTCATTATTCGAATCGAGATAAAAATGATTGTACATAAAAGTTGAATCTACAAGGATGGTTCCGCTTAGATTTATGCTTTGAATAGAATCGTGATTCCAACCAAAAGTGTAACCCATACCCATATGTCCGATGCCGCCCATCATTGAGTTTGTGCCCATATTATTCCATGAGGCATCGAAAGGGGAGCGCCAAAAATTTCCGTTAATAGAATAGACAACAACCATAGGCAAATAATCCAGCATGCCGCTGTACATTCCGCCGATAATTGTAACGGTATCTCCAACATTAGGCCTAACGGCAGCACTGCTGTCGGGTTTGTACCAGAACGGACCCATATTCAAAATATAATCGGGCTTATTGTCGCTGTTGGTGTCGAGATAATACATTCCGTTCATTGAAGATGAATCGGCGATTACTTTTCCGGAAATTGTAATTGATTTAAGAGAATCAGGATTAAAGTTTCCGCTGTGCATCATACCTTGACTGAACAAAATTGCTGCCGGTAATAACATAAGTGTAATCAAAAATTTAATACGCATATTTATTTCTTTTTATTTAGTGATAAAATTACTTTTTCTCTTTAAGAACGGGTTTATCTTAATAGAAGTTATCCTGTAGTAAGATTAATTGCCAAAAGGCAATCATTTTTAATGCCAGAATGGGATGTAGAAAATTCTTATGGGATTCAATAAATTCTAAAATTGATTGATAAGCAGGAGAAAAGAATAATCTGTTTTAAGAAAGGAAATCTTAGTTTTAATATTTTTTACAGATTATAATCCTAACGTTAAACCTACAGAAAAAGTAACTGCCGGTGAAAAATTGCTTAAGGCTGTGCTGCCGATTTCGGTTAGAAATAGGTTTTCATTTACTTTGTAATTTATTCCTAGCATTATTTGGCTTGGCGGTTGAAAGTTTTTTATTACTTCCGAGTAAACGCTTTAATAAAGAAGCGCAAATTTTCCCATCGTTTGAAGAATATACGAGACCAACAGAATACGGGAAAGGGTTCTCATATTTAATTCCATTGGAATTGCCGAAGTTTAAGCAGCTTAAATGGACAACTGCCATTAATGGGTTGAGTTGATTTGAGAGATCGAAGTTTTTTAAAATTTTAATGAAGCGCCATAATTATACCGATAGTGCCGATTCCTATTCGGGTAGAGGCTCTTGGGAATTTTATATATGTATTTATTATAATATCAGAAAAGAAAATGTCTTTAAATATTAGTTGATAGAAAATTTTTTTTTTAGATTTTTCTTTGACAATATTAAAGGCAACTAAGATAAACAGAGGATCATCTATTAATTCTTGAAAAAGTACTTTTAAGTATTTGTTAATAGGATCAGGTAAATCGTTAATATCCTCTTTAGTTAAAAATGCTGCAAGTTGAATAATATCATTTTTATGATTTCTTAAATTGCTGTTATCGATTTTTGAAACTGTCTGCTGCCGTGATATTAAATCTTAGAGAAAATCACTTATAAAGAGACTTTTAATAGTCGGATACGGAATATATAAGGAACCGAAAAATTAAACGCTCTGAATTGAAAAAACGGGCTAAAACCTACGCTATTTTGTAAGTAAAGTATAGGCTTCATTAATAATAATTAAAACATTTTTTATTAAATGAAATTTCTACGTCCCTTCAGCATTTTAGTTATATTTGTAATATATAAACAAAAAAACTTGGCAAATAAATAATGAACTCACTTGCAATAGAAACTTCCGCATTAACAAAAGTATATTTATCGGCTTTCAGAAAACAGAAAGTTGAAGCACTAACTAATTTGAATCTTCAAATTTCAACTGGAATGATTTTCGGTCTTCTTGGACCAAACGGTGCCGGAAAGACTACATTAATTAAATTATTACTCGGAATAACTTTTCCTACTTCCGGCAGTGCTTCAATTTTAGGAGAAGAAATTTCCGGTTACAAAATGAAATATAAAATTGGCTATTTACCAGAGAATCATAAATACCCGTCATACCTTAGCGGAGGAGAAGTTTTACAATTCTATGGCAAGCTTAGCGGCATGGAATCTAATGAACTTAGTAAAAAGATAGATGAACTTTTGGAGCTAGTGCAGCTTACAAAATGGAAAAAAACAAAAATTAAGAATTACTCAAAAGGAATGATGCAAAGATTAGGGCTTGCACAAGCGCTTGTTAATAATCCGGAATTAATTTTTCTTGATGAACCAACAGACGGAGTTGATCCAATCGGAAGAAAAGAAATAAGAGATATTTTAATTGAACTAAAAAATAAAGGGAAAACTATTTTCCTTAATAGTCATTTACTTTCTGAAGTTGAATTGATAACTGATAGAGTCGGAATTTTGAATAAGGGAATACTATTACGCGAAGGCGATGTAAAAGAAATGACGCAAAATAAAGAAGAATATAAAATCAGCATTGAAGGTGATTCTATTGAAAAATTAGATAATGAAATTTTGAAGAAAGCTGGTTTTGCAAAAATGAATCAAGATTATTATTCGTTCAAAGTGGAAAACACGAATGAGTTAAATAAAATTCTTGATCTTCTGCGGAACAATGGAATTGTAATTAAGGAAATGGTTCAGCAAAAAAGTTCTCTTGAAGAGATTTTTATTTCATTAATTAAGGAAGCTGATAAGGAGAAAGCTCAATGAAAAATATATGGATAATGACATGGTATACTTTAAGAGAAGCAATGGCAAGAAAAGTTTTTATGTTTTTCTTAACAATTTCTGCGGTTGTAATTATTATTGCGGCGCTTGTTCTCGGACTGTCCGATAAAGCATCATTATCAGTAAACGTTAGCGGCGCTAATATGCAATTTGCTAATCCAATTAATTTTATTGAGATGATGATTATCTCACCGCTATCCGGTTTGTGTCTTCTGCTTGCAATTTTTGCAAGTGCAAGCTTCGTTCCGATTATGCTGGAAAAAGGAAACATTGACCTTCTTTTATCAAAGCCAGTTTCGCGAGATCAATTATTATGGGGAAAATATTTCGGCGGAATATTAGTCGTACTCATTAACATTGCTTTTTTGGTTATTGGAGTGTGGGCTATTATTTCAATTAAATTTTCATATTGGGATTTTTCATTCCTCTTAATCATACTTGTAATAACTTTCACTTTTGCAGTTTTATATTCCATTATAGTTTTACTCGGAGTTCTTTCAAAAGGCTCAACCCTTGGGATGATGGTCGCATATTTTATTTATATAATTCTCAGTCCGCTTCTTTTTATAGCAAAGGACAAATTACTAATATACATGCAAAGTGATTTTCTAAAATCGCTGATTAAAGGTATATATTACGTCGTTCCTAAAACTCATGAATTAATGGAACAAGTAATGAAGCAATTAGCATCTGGGAATGGAATCGATAACTATCAACCGATATTAACTTCACTAGCGTTTCTGATTTTAACTATGGGAATAACTATCTCAATATTTAGAAAAAAAGATTTTTAATTTTTACGATGTTGAAAACTATCTTCAACAAAAATTATTTTGAATAAAAACTTTTTTGTTTTACTGATTTAATATTCAACGATCGTCAAAAGATTTTTTGAAAATAATTCTATTATTAAATAAGTAGATAATTAAAAGTGAAACAATAAGTGAAGAATTAAATAATTGAGCATAAGTGAAATATTGGCATAATATTTGGCGAAATATAATGACAGCTGTATGAAAAACTAGGAAACAAATATGCAAGAACAGAATTTAAAGTTAGAAGATTTACTTGGGAAAACGAAAATTTCCGATGACACTAAAGGCGTAATTAATAATGTCGCAATTATTGGTGCTGGAATTATGGGGCAAGGAATAGCACACACAATTGCAGCTTCGGGAATTGATGTGTTGGTTATTGAAAAAGATACTAATCATCTTGATAAAGCGAAACAGGAACTTTCAGAAACAATTGATAGAGAAATAAAACGCTGGGCTCTTACAAGATCAGAAAAGAAATCCATTTTAAGCAGAATAAAATGGGAAATTTCATTGACTAAAGTTGCCGAATACGATTTAATAATAGAAGCAGTTGATGAAGATTTTAATCTTAAGCAATTGATTTTTGCAGAACTGGATTCGCTGGCAAAGAAAGAAACAATTTTCGTTTCAAATACTTCAACATTGAGCTTAACAAAATTAGCTGAAACAACCAGCAGACCGGATAAAATTATCGGAATGCATTTTCTTCATCCGGTTCCCAAAGTTCCGCTTGTAGAACTTGTAAAATGTCTTCACACATCAAACGAAACGGTTGAGCAAGTAAAAAGTTTTGCTGCTAAAATCGGCAAAACACCGGTTGAGGTTTATGAATATCCAGGATTTGTAACTACAAGAGCCATCGTTCCATTATTAAATGAGGCAATGTATATTCTGCTAGAAGGAGTTGCAACAGCAAATGATATTGATACAGCGATGAAGCTTGGATATAATTTTCAATACGGTCCTCTTGAAATGGCAGATATGATGGGGCTTGACGAAGTTTTAGCTTGGATGGAAACATTATGGAAAACTCTTGGGGAACCTCGCTACCGTGCTTGTCCAATTTTACGCAAACTTGTTCGTGAAAGAAAACTAGGAAAGAAAACCGGAGAAGGTTTTTATAAATATGATGAAAACGGACAAATAATTATTTAAGATTTGAACGAAGAAAGAATTTGTTATGAAAGTATTAGTATTAAATTGCGGAAGTTCTTCAATAAAATATCAATTCATTGATACAGTCGAAAAAACTGCACTTGCAAAAGGTCTTGTTGAAAGAATAGGAATGAGCAGTGCTGTACTATCTCATTCGCGGTATGACGGCGATACAATTAAAATAGTTGGTGAAATATTAGATCATCAAATTGCAGTTGAGTATGTCCTTGGAGTTATGCTTAGTAAAAATCATGGAGTAATTGATAATAAAAATGATATAGAAGCAGTAGGACACCGAGTTGTTCACGGAGGTGAAACATTTACTGGTTCAGTATTAATAACAGATGAAGTTATTCAAGTTTTGCAGGATAACATTGAATTAGCTCCTCTTCATAATCCGCCAAATTTAAAAGGTATTCAAGCAGTAAAAAGAATTTTGCCGGATACACCGCAGGTTGGTGTTTTCGATACTGCTTTTCATACAAAAATGCCTCCCAAAGCATTTCTATACGGAATACCATATGAGCTTTACAAAAAATATAAGATTAGAAGATACGGCTTTCATGGAACTTCTCATTTATATGTTTCAAACAAAGCTGCAGAAATATTAGGGAAGAAACTTGAAGATTTGAAAATTGTAACTGCTCATCTTGGAAACGGATGCAGCATGGCGGCAATTGATAAGGGAATTTCTGTTGACACAACAATGGGCTTCACTCCACTGGAAGGATTATTGATGGGCACCAGAAGCGGTGATTTAGATCCTTCATTAATTCTTTACATTATGGGCAAGGAAGGTTTATCATTAAATGAGGCAGGTACTTTATTAAACAAACACAGCGGGCTTATCGGCATCAGCGGTGAAAGCAGCGATATGCGTGAAATTCAAAAAGCTATTTCCGAAGGACATAAACGCTCAACTTATGCATTTGAAATTTTTTGTTATAGAATTAAAAAATATCTTGGCTCGTATGCCGCAGCAATGGGCGGTTTAGATGCATTCATTTTTACCGGCGGAATTGGAGAAAATTCAGCTGAAGTTAGAGAAGAAGTTTGTAAGAACCTTGAAGTTCTCGGAATTGAAATTGATTTAGAAAAAAATAAAAATAAAGATTTGATCATTTCTTCAGATAAATCAAAAGTTAAAGTAATGCGCATTCCAACTAATGAAGAGCTTGTAATCGCTATGGATACAAGCCGTATTGTTGAAGAGATTCAAGTAAAGGCTAATTAATTATTTTCCTAAAACATTAATTAATTCAAAATGATTTCGCATTGATTTATCTCATTTCATAATCTCTAAATAATTAGATAATTGAATTTATACCAAAAATTTTATACTCTTAATTATTATTTTTCAAACTTATATTACTAAGTAAATAAATGATGAGTGAGGAAATAAAATGGATTTTGGCATTAAAGGAAAAGTTGCTTTAATTACCGCATCCAGTAAAGGCATTGGCCGTGCAGTTGCAGAATCACTAGCAGAAGAAGGCTGCAGCATTGCTATTTGTTCTAGAAATAAAGAAGAACTAATTAAAACTGCTACAGAAATTAAAAAGAAATTTGGAACGGAACCGGTTTGGAGTGTCTGCGATCTTAATCAAATTAAAGATATTGAGACAACAGTTGAATCAGTTAAAAAAATATTTGGGAAAATAGATATACTTATTAATAACTGCGGCGGCCCCGACCCTGGATATTTTCAACAGCTTGGTGATAAAAATTGGCAATCAGCATTTGAACAAGTTTTATTAAGCGTTGTTAGATTTTGCAATTTAATTGTTCCAGATATGATTTTGAAAGAATGGGGAAGAATAATTAATATAACTTCAATTACCGTTAAACAACCGTTGGATAATTTGATGCTTTCAAATTCATTGCGAAGCGGAGTGGTTGGATTTGCAAAGACTTTAAGCAATGAAGTTGCAAAGTATAATATAACTGTTAATAATGTTGCTCCAGGTTATACTCTTACTAATCGTATCTACGATTTAGCAGTAAATAAAGGAAAGCTAGTTGGAAAATCTCACGAAGAAGTATTAGCAGAAATGGCAAAAGAAATCCCAATGAACAGGTTAGCCGGCCCAGAGGAAATTGCATCGGCAATTATTTTTCTTTCTTCTAAACAAGCCGGGTATATTACCGGCAACACTATTCAAGTAGACGGCGGATTAAATAAAGGTTTGTACTAATTTATTTAATTTCCTCAAAACAGAGGACAATATTTTCATGATAAAGCAGCTCGAAATAATTTTGTCTCCAGAGAATCTTAACAATAAAGAAGAATTAAAAAATACTGCCGCAAAAATATTAAAATGTTCTGCGGATGAAATAAAGGCTGTTGTTATAAAAAAAAGATCAATTGATGCAAGAAGATCACCAATTTTTAGGTTACTCTGCAATGTTTATTTAAATGAAAATCCTGCCGAAGAAAATAATATTATAAACTACACTCCAGTCAAAAATAAGAAGAAAGTATTAATCGTCGGATTCGGTCCAGGCGGCATGTTTGCAGCTCTTCGCCTTATAGAACTTGGAATAAAACCAATAGTTTTTGAAAGAGGAAAAGATGTTCAATCAAGACGTAAAGACTTAAAGGCAATTCAACAAGAACATCAAGTAAATCCCAATTCCAATTATTGCTTCGGCGAAGGCGGTGCGGGAACGTATAGCGATGGTAAGCTTTATACAAGATCAACAAAGCGCGGCGATGTGAATAAAATTTTAAATATTTTTGTTCAGCACGGCGCTGATTCTGAAATTTTAGTTGACGCACATCCGCATATCGGTTCAAATAAACTTCCTAAAATTGTTAAAGCAATTAGAGAAACAATTATTAATTGCGGAGGAGAAATTCATTTTAATTCTCGTGTGACTGATTTTAAAATTAAAGACGGGAAAATTTTCGGATTAGTTGTAAATGGTCAAGAAGAATATGATGGTGATGCGATAATAATTTCAACCGGTCATTCCGCAAGAGATATTATTTATCTTCTTCACAATAATAATATTGAACTCGAACAAAAGCCATTTGCGATGGGAGTGCGGATAGAA
>DAIEML010000083.1 GCA_027349615.1 Ignavibacteriales bacterium
GAAATGAAAACCTCTGCCATCGGACCAAAAGAAACGCTTGGTACTCAGCTTAACCGGTTGATTAAAGAATACAATTACTCAAATACGATTCAGCTTGAAGAAAACGAAAAAGGTATAACAATTCATATTTTGGATGATGTTCTTTTCTCCTCTGGAAGTGCGAATCTTACTGAAAGTTCTTTAACTGTGCTTCATCGGTTAGCTGCAATAATTAAAGAATTGCCTAACGATATAAGAATTGAAGGTCACACAGATGATGTTCCAATTAGTACTTCTCAATTTCCATCTAATTGGCATTTATCTGTAACACGCGCACTAAACACAGCTTATTATTTAATTAATAATGAAGATCTTTCTCCGGAAAAAGTTTCAATTGTCGGATACTCAGAATATAAACCGATTGCAACCAACGATACACCGGATGGAAGAGCGTCAAATAGAAGAGTTGATATTGTAATAATAAAAAAATGATGAGTTATGAAATTAAATACAAATAAATTTGGCGAAATTGATTTTGATGAAAAACTGATTATTAAATTTTCATCAGGGCTTTTTGGATTTGAGCAATTAAAAGATTATTTGCTTATTAAAGTTGATGATGAAATATTTCACTGGCTAAATTCAGTTGAAGAACCGGATATAGCTTTACCATTAATTGCTTTAAGATTAATTGACGACTCATTTCCTCAAGAAAAAAATAATGAAGCTTTCGGAGTCGTAACAATGAATTCAGATGTTTTAAAAATTACGGTTAATCTAAAAGCACCGATATTTATTGATCAAAATGCAAAGAGCGGTTTTCAAAAAATTTTAGATAATGATAAATATCCGATCAAATATAATCTTTTTAAAGGTTAGGAAACACGGATAAACTATGCTAATACTTACAAGAAAAATAAATGAAGAAATAAAAATCGGATCGGATATATCAATTAAAATTTTATCCATTTCCGAAGGACAAATTAAACTAGGCATTTCGGCTCCGGAAGATGTTGAGATTTTTAGAAGCGAGATTTATGAAAAGGTTAAGCAGGTTACAATTGAAGCATCAATACAAGGTAAACAACAGCCAATGGATAAATCTAAATTAAAGGTAAATCAAATTAGAAAATTAGGTAAAGAAAATGAATGAGGATAAAATAACGATTCTGATTGTTGATGATTCTGATATTGTAAGACACTCTTTGAAAAACTTTTTTAGTGATTACAATTTTGAAGTAATAACTTGCACTGACGGATTGGAAGGAATACAAAAAGCGGCAGAATCAAAACCAGCAATTATATTTCTTGATTTAATGATGCCGAATCTTGACGGCGTAAAAATACTTTAAGTAATTAAAGTTCTTGATCATATCAAAACTATTCCGGTTATAGTAATTAGTGGTAATACAAACCGAACGAATGTTTTGGCAGCAATTGAAGCTGGTGCGGATAGAGTAATTTCAAAGCCGCTTCAAAAAGAAATTATAATTAAAAATATCAATGAATTATTAGGCCCAGAGTTTTTGCAAAAAGCAAAAAATTCAAAAATGTTCTCACAATCTGAATCGAATGACATTCGTAAAAAATTAGTTTCTATGTTTTTAAACAGCTATCCAACAAAAAAAGAAACTATGCAGAGTGCTCTTCGCCGTGCTGATAAAGATGTTCTGAAAACTGTTGTACATGAGTTTAGAGGAGCTGGCGGTGCGATAGGACTTCCAAACTTAACTGTAATTTGCGGTTTAATTGAAGATCAATTATCTGGACTTGACGTGAACTGGAGCCAGATAAATTTAATGTGTAATCAAGTGTTTTCAATAATTAGTGAAATTGAAGAATCAAACTCAACAGTAGAACAATAATATGTTTATAATTGTAGGATTTTTAGTAGTTGTAGTTGCAATCGTAACTGGTTTTCTTATTGCTGGTGGTAATTTAGTTCTTCTTCTTCAATGGGCAGAATTTATTATCATTGGTGGTGCTGCAGTTGGAAGCGTATTAATAGCATCACCGCTTTCGTTAATTAAAAAAATCATTGCAGAAATTCCAAAATCGATAAAGCCAAACCATTACAACAAACAAGATTATCTGGACCTTCTAAAATCATTTAATGAATTATTTTTATTAGCACAAAGAGACGGATTATTAGCAATTGAAAAACATATTGAAAATCCTTTGGAGAGTGATATACTTTCAAAAAACAAAAAGTTTGTTGAAAATGAACTGACGAGAAATTTTTTCTCTGACACAATGAAAGTAATGCTTTCTGGTGGCGTTCCACCTCATGAACTTGAGGAATTAATTGATACGGAAATTGAAACTTTCGAACTTGAAGCAAAACCATTTTCTGCATCGCTTGCAAGAGTTGGAGATTCATTGCCTGGATTAGGAATTGTTGCTGCCGTTTTGGGAATTATTGTAACCATGGCTTCGATTGATAAAGGTGCAGAAGTAGTTGGCGAACACGTTGCTGCAGCACTTGTTGGAACTTTTATGGGGGTTTTAATGGCTTATGGATTTATTAATCCGCTTGCTGCTAATATGGAACATAATTTAGAAGGTCGAATTAGAGTTTTTCAAACTATTAAAGCATGTATAGTAGCTTATGCAAAAGGTAATCCTCCGATCATTGCAATTGAAATTGCTAGAAGAACAATTTTTTCTGAAGAACGACCAACTTTCTCTGAACTTGAAAATTATGTAAGAGGGAAAAGTTAAAGATGAGTTCAATGGGATCGGATTCTCCGCCGAGAATAGTTAAGAAAATAAAAAAGCATGGCGGTCATCATGGCGGTGCTTGGAAAGTTGCATATGCTGATTTCGTAACAGCTATGATGGCATTGTTCATAGTGCTTTGGGTATTAAGTCAAAGCGCAAAAGTTCAAAAGCTTGTTGCTAACTATTTTAAAAACCCGATTGGATTTTCAAATAAAGGGAAAGATATTTTAGTAGGGAATGAACAAAGTATAATGGATAACAAAGCAGAGTATGTTCAATCATCTCGTGCCAAAGAAATGGATGTTTTGCAGAAGATGGGAAATAAAATTCTTGGTGAATTATCTGAAAATCCGGAATTCAGTACATTAGCTGGGCAAATTAAAATTGAGTTTGTAAAAGAAGGATTAAAAATTGAAATAGTTGATTCTTCCAAAGATTTATTTTTTGAAATCGGTACTGCGAAATTAACAAAACCTGCATTTTTACTTTTGCAAAAGATGGGCGATGAACTATCAAAATTACCAAACAAAATAATTATTGAAGGTCATACCGATTCGCGGCCATACGGCTCTGGTCCAAATGGCTATACGAATTTTGAATTGAGTGCTGATCGCTCAAATGCAGCAAGGCGAGCATTGACTTCTAATCTAATGCCCGATAGCCAGATTGATCAAGTTCGCGGTTATGCTGATAGAAGGCTTCGTGATAAAGCTGACCCATTTAGCTTTGTAAACCGAAGGATTAGTATTATTGTCAAATACATGGAAAACTCAGAATGAAAAATATTTTAATAATTGAAGATGATCCATTCACGATAGATTTTTATCTTTTTATTTTCAAGAAGGCTGGGTTCAATCCTATTGTGATGGAAGATGGCGATAAGGTTATTGAATTTCTCACATCAAATAAAATAAATTTGATAATAATGGATATAAATTTGAAGAATACTTATCTTAACGGTGCGAAGATTGACGGCATAAAACTTTCAAATTATATAAAAAACAAAAACGGCATTGCAAATGTTCCAATTATGCTGGTGACTGCATATTCTCCTTCAATTAAAGGAGAAAATTTTTATAAAGAAAGTCTTGCCGAAGATTTTATTACTAAACCAATTGTAGATTTCAATTTATTAATACGCAAGGTTAATAACTTAATTAAAGATGAAGAATAAAGTCTTAATAGTTGAAGATGAAAAAGATACATTGTTTATTCTAAATAAACTTTTATCAAAAAACGATTATGAGGTATTCACTGCGACCAACGGCCAGGAAGGTCTTGAAATATTAAACCAAATTGTTCCGGAAGTAATTATTGCGGATTGGACGATGCCGGTAATGGATGGCTTAGAATTCTGTAACATTGTTAAGAAAAATGAAAAGTATAAATTAATTTATTTCATCATTTTAACTGCAAGAGCTTCGCTTAAAGACCGTGTTACTGGGCTTGATGTGGGCGCTGACGATTTTTTAGTTAAGCCGGTTCAAAACCAGGAATTGCTTGCAAGAATAAGATCCGGAATAAGAATTCACAATCTTCAAAATGAATTAAAAAGTATTGAACATGACAGAGCCATTATTGAAATGGCATGCACGATCGGACACAAAATTAATAACCCTCTAAGCAGCTTGGTTATAACGTTAAATAACATAGAAGATGAAATTAAATCCGGCAGAGAAAAATTATTCGAAGAAGACTTTAATGTAATCAATCAGTCAATTGAACGAATAAAAACACTTGTCAATGATCTTACCAATTTAAAAAATCCGGAAGTGATAAATTACACGGATAGTAATAAAATGATTAAATTGGATTAACCCCCTCAATTTTCCCGTAATTATTTCGATTATAAGTTGAGAATGTATGCACAAACTGAAAAGTTAAGGGCTTTTTGTTTTAAAAATAGTTCAAAACTTCAACTTAAGTTTTGGTAATTCATGCATTTCCAAGGTTAAATAAATGCTAAACAAAATAGATAATATTAGCGCGGGAAGTGAGTACGGTAAAACCAGCAGATCTGCCGGTTACATAGGAAATTTTGCATCTGCATATACTCATCGTGTAGATAACCACGATTCGGTGAATATTTCGCCTGCGCTTCAATTCTTAAATCAAGTTCATTGGAGATTGAAAGAATTCAAACATGTTGAAAATGAAAAATTGTTTTTAAGCTTTATTGTTTCCGATGTAGAATTTCAAACTTCTGTCGATTTAATAAATTTTGAACAGTTGAAATATCTTAATTACCATACGATCAAAAATTTTAAAATTAGTACCGAACCAAAATCTATTTTATTTGATTATTCAGCAAAAATTTATGAAGTAAGATATGACAACGAACCTGAACTAATAAATTTTTCGGCTTTAAATGTTTTTTTCCAAAGAGTATTTGACTTGCGGATTAATCGAGAACTTACACGAAATGATAAATTTATTTTAGATGATTTAGTAAATGGTCTAACAACAGGATTAAAAACTGAATTTGTTCAGCTTAACAATCAAATTTTTATTTTTGTTAATAAATTGGTCGGAATTAAAATTCATACCAAAGAAAAAACAGACTCTAATTTCAATGAATCCTTAATAATAAAAAGTATAAAAATTACAGATGCCAAATAGTATTAATTCAAACAACATATTCGAACGAAAGAATTATCTTTCTCTATCAGAGTTTGAATCTTTTTACGAATTGCCAGAGAGCAATCCATTGATGATTGTGGATGCTGCATGCAAAATTATTTTTTCAAACAATACTTTTAAAACGACATTTAATCTACCTGAAGTTCAAACATTTTTCGATTTAGAGTCGGAACCTAATCTTAGTTATCTTCTTGTAGTATTAAACGGAAGCAGTTTCAATAATTTTCATTTCGATATTTTCTTTTCACCTGATCAGAAATTAAAACAATATAATTATAACGTTGAAGCCGAAAGAATTTTTATAGATGAAAAAGAATACTTTGTTATAATTTTTAAATCACTTGAAGAGAAAGCTAAAATTGAAGAACGGATCAATAGCCTGCATAATGCACTTGAATACAGCAATATTCCAGTTCTTATTACGGATAGTGAAGGAAAAATTGTTTATACAACAAATCTATTTGAAAAAATATTAAAAGCAGAAATTGAAACTATTTATAATTGTTCAATTGCAGATGCATTATCATTTTATTTAACTAAGGAAGAGAAGCATCGGTTGGAAGAAAGTATCGAAACATTAAAGACTTGGACAAAGACAATAATGTTTACCGATTCGGACAAAAATGTAATTTACTTTGAGCTAAAGTTAAATCCGATTTTTAGAAACGGTGAGGAGAATTTAAGATTTATCTTAACTGCTAATGACATTACAAATTATGTCCTGAAACATCAAATTATTAAGAAGTCAGAAAGGCGATTAAAATCAATTATAAATAATATTTCTGATTTACTTTTCATATTTAAAGAAAAGAAAGGTGAATTATTTTTTGAAAATGCGAATGACAATTTTTGTAATATTTTTTCAATTAATAAATATAAAGATTTAAAGAAAGACATTAATTCTGTTATCGAAGAAAACTTACTAGTTTTTGTAAAAACTTCTATTCAGAAACTAAACCAGCAAAAAAATAATTACGATGAATTCAATTATTCAAGCCCATTGAATCGCGAATATAAAGTTAAGATTACGTCAATTGAAGACAACGTTGAAAATGAAAAAATATTTATTGTGAGTATGCAGGATGTAACTGATCAGATGATGTACGAAGCCGAACTTAAAAAAGCATATGAAAAAGAAATCAGTTTAAATAAATTAAAAACTGCTTTGCTTGAAAATATGTCGCACGAAATTCGTACTCCGTTTAATGCTATTGCTGGTTACTCGGAAATAATTGAAGACTGTGTGACAACAAAAGATTATAACACGATTCTAGATTTAGTTTCAACATTTAAAGATGTGCTAGGAAGAGTTCTCAATCTATTTAATAACATTGTAGAAGTTTCGCAAATTGAATCAGGCGAAGTGGAACTAGAATTTGTTAACTTGAATTGTAATCAAGTTTTAAGAGCGATCTATAATAAAAATTTAGAAACTGCTAACCAAAAGAAATTAGATTTTTATCTTAAACTTGAAGAAAATGAATTAAATATTAAAACTGATTGGTTTAAGTTAGAAAAGATAATTTCATCTCTAATTGAAAATGCATTGAAATATACCGATAACGGTGAAGTTAAAATTCAATCGAAAACAACGGACAATAACGCGGAAATAGTAATTTCTGATACCGGTAAAGGAATTGATGAAAAAGATATAAAGAAACTGTTAGAACCATTTGTTCAAGAAGAAGACGCATATATTAGGAGATATGAAGGTGCTGGACTTGGATTAACAATTGCTTATAAACTGACAAATATTCTTGGCGGTAAGTTTGATATTCAAAGTGAAAAAAACAGAGGGACAAATGTTATTCTTACTTTTCCATTACTAAGTGAAGAATTAGTTTAGAATATTTTGAAATAATTCTTAATCATTTAATTTAAATCTTACTCTCAAAATTCCGTTTTCTTGACTTGTAGAAATAACATTAAACTTACCAATTTCACTGGTTGATTTAATGTGAATCCCACTGCAGGGGCAAGCATCGTAATTACCGATTTTTATAATTCTAATTTTATCACCTGCATCTCCCGGTAATCTTTCAAGATTAAATTCTTTCTTTGCTTCTTCTCTCTGAAAAAATTCTTCATGGACCTCTAAATTGGATGAAATAACTTCGTTTACTCTTTTTTCAATTTCAATTATTTCTTTAGAAGTCAAATTTCTTTCAAAATGATAATCGCATTTTGATTTTTTCTTTTCAATATGCGCACTGAAAGAACGTTCGCAGTTAAACATTCTAACCATTGTTTGATTAAGAATATGTTCTGCAGAATGCATTCGCGGATCGTATGATTTACTCATTGCATTGTTCTTTAGTTGTTAAAAATTGGTAACGAATTTACAACTTCATTTGGTAATATTCATTAAAAAAATAATAATTCTAATTCTAACGCTTTATCTGTCATCTAATGATTAGTATTAATTTTTGGTTATGTTTGTCGATAAAAATTGAGGAAGCAAATGCAGACACAAAATATTTTAAATACTGATCTTAATCCGACTAGAATAATTTACGGATGTATGAATCTTGGGAATAACCGCAACCGTACGGAACTTTCAGATGGCGAAATGAAACGAGAAGCAATTAGGACAATAAATTCAGCGCTGGATGAAGGAATAAATATTTTCGATCACGCTGATATTTATGGCCGCGGTAAATCGGAAGAAATGTTTTCAGAAATTTGGAAAGGGCATTCTAGTTTAAGAGATAAAATCATTCTTCAATCAAAGTGTGGTATAAGATTTACTGGAGATCCAACTCCGGAAGCGCCTCACCGGTTTGATTTTTCTTATGAGCATATTGTTAGTTCTGTCGATGGAATTTTACGAAGATTGAATACAGATTATCTTGATATTCTTTTGCTTCACCGACCTGATCCGTTGGTTGAACCGGAAGAAGTTGCAAAAGCATTTGATGAAGTTAATCAAAAAGGTAAAGTAAAATATTTTGGAGTTAGTAATCATACTGGTTATCAAATAGATTTTCTAAAAACTTTTTTAAATCAACCGCTAGTTGTAAATCAATTAGAAATTAATTTAATTCATTCCGATTTGATAAATGCAGGAGTAATTACGAATCAGCGAAAGCCAGCAGAATTTATTCGCGGCGAAGGAACTCTGGAATATTGCAGACTTCATGATATAACTGTTCAAGCGTGGTCGCCGCTTGCATTAGGAGCTTTTGAAGACAATAATAATTTAAATAAAAATCTTCGTGTAGTTATTTCTGAAATTGCAAAAAGCAAAAATGTTTCTAGCGAAGCGATTGTTACTGCATGGCTTTTGAAGCATCCGGCAAAAATTCAACCAGTAATTGGAACTAGGAGACCCGAAAGAATAAAAGCAATTTGTCAGGCGGATTTAATTGAACTTTCACGGAACGAATGGTTCAAATTATTTATTGCAGGAAGAGGAGAAGATTTACCTTAAATATTTTATAAAAAACGCCGGTTATATGGAACCGGCGTTATCAGTAAATGTATCTTATCAGGAGTTAATTTTTATTTCTATAAAAAAATTAAACATTAAAATTGGTTCAATCTACTACCTAAACGAAGGTTTTTTATTCAAATAATTTTGCTCAAAATAATTTTCCCTATCTAAATATGTAGGAGAAATATCTCACATAAAAATTATTTGTTTATCGGATTAAAAGGAGTTTTAGTAATTTTAAGAGTGCATTTAATTAATATTATTTATGAGTTTCAGTCCATCATATATTAAACTTTACAATTCCGGTGAATTAAAGGAAAGAGCAGCAAAAGCTGATTCAATATTAAAAGCATGCGTCAGTTGTCCTCGTAATTGCCTTGTAGACCGCACAGTTGATGAGCTTGGAAAATGTATAAGCGGCTATCTTCCAATTGTTTCATCTTATACTCCGCATTTTGGTGAAGAACCT
>DAIEML010000084.1 GCA_027349615.1 Ignavibacteriales bacterium
AGAATTCAAACAACATTGCCATAGTTTCAGGAAACAAATTAGGATGATTTATAATTCATTTACTGCCTCAATTACCTGCTGCTGTAACAATTGAAAATATTCTAGAATGCATCATTTTATTGCCGACATTATTAATTCCGATTAAAACTTCATTACGCCTACATAATTTTTAATTTCTGAAAAATATTTATTTATTGGAGATAAATGAGAATTTTATTTGCAAGTCGGATTTGGATGAATATTCTTCCAAACAAATTTAAATTCATTGATTTGTTTCGAGCTCTCTTTTAGAATAATAATTTCCAATGATAAAAGATAATGGAAGTCCTATACAGAACATTAAATATAACGTACCGAGAATATCATGAAGCATGCTGAAATTAATATGCGGAACATTACTTAATTTTAAAATTATTTTGTTCATTATGATCCATATAATAATTCCGTATAGAAAGCCGATAATAATTTTATTAGATGAAAGTACTTTAATCTTTGGATAAATGAAAAAGAAAATTATGGTCCAAGTAAAAGCAATAAAATAATGAATGATAAGACCGGCTAATGCCATTGGAACTCCGCCGTTGAAAGCACTATCGCCAAAGATTCCGCTGGCAATATATTGAAACAATCCAAGCAAACTGCTTTTACTAGTAATAAGAAAATTTATAATTGCAGAAGAAATATCTAAAGTTCCAGCAATAAGCCAGGCGATAATGATAGTTTTAATTGTATTTTTCATAACATTCAAATCCAAAATACTAGCAGATAATTATTTAATAATAAAAAATATGCACTTAACTTAAATATAATTTTAAGATGTGAAATTTTAATTATTGGATTTGAATTAAAATGTGATTTGGAGTCGTGGGAATTATAAATCTATCTAGAGATAAAACTATCATTATAATAAAGAAGCTATCTCAAAATTAATTGAGATAGCTTATTTATATTTTATGAATGAATTAAAATTCCATTTGAACGTACTGCTAAATTACTTCTATCCGACGCTGTTTTTTTATAGTTGGCATTGCTATTATTTTCAATTTTAAATTTTGCAATTAACTCTTGAAGATTTATTGTTAGATTATTCAAATCTTCAGCAGCACGTGCAATTTGCTGTACGCCAGTTGAACTTTGCTGGGTTACACTGCTGATAGCTTCAATATTTTTACTAATTTGTTCCGCAGTTGCACTTTGCTGTTCACTAGCAGCAGCAACTTGTGTAGACATATCAACAACTTCTTCAGCGCTTGTAATTATTTGTCTTAATGATTGACCTGCTTTATCAGTAAGGTCTTTTCCTTTTTCCACTTCTAAAGTCCCTTGTTTCATAGATATAACTGCATCTTCAGTATCTTTTTGGATCTGCTTAATCATTGATGCAATTTCTTTAGTCGCTTTTGTAGTTCGTTCTGCTAACTTTCTTACTTCATCTGCAACAACCGCAAAGCCCCTTCCCTGCTCGCCGGCGCGCGCTGCTTCTATTGCTGCATTTAATGCTAATAGATTTGTTTGGTCTGCAATATCATCAATTACTTGAATTATCTCTCCAATTTGTTCACTGTTTTTTCCTAATTGATGTACCGTATTTGCAGATTTTTTTACTACTTCAGATATTCTATTCATCCCTTCAATTGTTTCTTCAACTACTTTTCCGCCATTTTTAGCAATGTTACCCGAATTCTTGGCAGCATCAGAAGCAGCAGCGGAGTTCTTAGTTGTTTCGTAAATAGTTTTTGCCATTTCTTCAACTGCACCGGCAACTTCAGTAGTTTGCGAACTTTGTTCTTGAGCGCCGGCAGCCATTTCTTCTGAGCTAGAAGAAATTTGATTTGATGCGCTAGCAGTTGCCTGGACGGCTTCTGTAACTTTCTCAATAATATTTTTAAGATTTATAACTGATTGATTAAAGCCATGGAAAAGCTTTCCAATGTCATCATTTTCTCTTTCTGGAATAATTGAAACCGTTAAATCGCCATCGGCAAATTTTTCCATTGCCTGCAGCATATTTTGAGTAGATCGTGTTAAATAATTTTGTGCTTCTTTAATTTCTTTTACATCGGTAATTGCTTCCAAAGCACCAATAATTTTTCCATCTTTATTTTTAACAGGCGCACCAGTATATAAAATAGGAAGTTCAACACCATTTGGATGAGCAATTGTTTCCTCGGTAAAAGTTAAATCATTTTTCATTGCTTTGCTTAAAGCACAATTTTCAGTTCTGCAATGTCCGGTTCTAAATTGATCATAACATTTTTGTCCAAACAATTGTTTCTGGTCTTTGCCAACAATCTTTGAGCCAGACTTATTAATATATTGTACATTAAAATCTTTATCGATAATCATAACCGGATTTGGTAAATTATCCAGATATTGAATTTGAAGAGCAATTTTTTCAATCATATTTAAGAAAGCGTTAGACAGCTCGCCAATTTCATCCGTACTTTTATTTACAATTGAAACATTAGTATCGCCGGCTGAGAATTTATTCGTAGCATCTAATAATTCTTTTACAGGCTTTCCTATTACTTTTGAAATGAAATATCCTAATCCAACTGCAACAAGCATGGCAGATATCATTAAGATTATCATAAAATTTATTGATGCATCTGCAGCCGCAGAATTATTATCTGATCTTGTTTTTGCTCTTCTAGTAAGGACTTCATCAAGCTTTGATAGAGCGTTTTGTGTATTGTTTCTTGCAGCGTAAAGTGTTCCTTTCCAAAGAGCAAGTGCTTCATCCTGTCTTTTATTGTTAGCCAGTTGAATTAATTTCTTAAAATCAGATTGAAAATTCTCGTATGAATCTTTTGCATTATTTAGAGCTTGTTTTGATTCATCAGGAAGGTCAACTTTTTCAAAATCAGAAAATGTTTTGGTAATTACAGCTTCACGTTCACCAATACTGTTTATCGCCACTTCACTATCAGAAGAAGTACTGGATATAACAAGCTCAAGCCCATTACATCTCATCCTTTGAAAATTAGTTGAAAGCTTGCTGCTTAAAGAAAGTGGATATGTATTAGTTTCATAGAGAATTGTGTCACTTGTATTAGCGGATTTAAGACTAGATATGCCCTCATAACCTACTAATCCAGCAATTAATGCTACAAGTATAAAACTTAATAGAAGCTTCATACTTATTTTAAGATTGTAGAACCAATTCATTTTTCTCTCCAAAATATTAATTGTAATTATATTTATTTTGTGAATTCTGAAATTAATTTCATTTCATTTTCGTCCAATACTTTATTTAGATCAAGAAGCATTATAATTCTATCTTCCAACTTCCCTACTGCCATTAAATACTTAGAATTTATTCCGACAACAATTTCCGGCGGAGCCTCAGTAATATCCGCAGGAATTCTCAAAACTTCATTAACTGAATCAACTAGGAAGCCAACCGTCTTTCCATCCAGATCTACAACAATAATTCGAGTTTCATTATCATGTTCTTTTTTAGGCAAACCAAGTATTTTGCGCAAATCTATTACGGGAAGAATTCTACCGCGCAAGTTTATAATTCCTTCAACGTAATCTGGCGAATTAGGAACTTGTGTAATTTTCACCATCCTATTAATTTCTTGTACGTTAAGAATATCAACTCCAAACTCCTCACTTCCAATTTTAAAGCTAACTAATTGCAGAAGCTCAATTGAATCCTTAGAGATATTTGTAGCGTTGTCCATTTAAATATTCCTTTTAATTCTTAAATACAATTTTCTTCAAATAGAGGTAAACCAATTTCAACTGTACTGCTAATTTTATTTATGCTGTCAATTGTTATATAGCCATTCGATAACTCGACTATTTTTTTAACTATTGCCAATCCCATACCTAAACCTTCTTCTGTATGCTCTTCTTTTCCGAATTGGTTAAAAGCATTTATCATGTTTAAATCAAAATTTATTGTACCGATTCCGTTGTCAATTATTTTAGTAGTATATTTATCATCATTTGATTTCCCAATGACTAAAATCTGACTTCCTTTTTTGGAATACTTCAATGAATTTTCAATTAATTCATCAAGCATTGTTTCAAAGTGCCATTCAGTAATTCTGATTTTACATTTTTCAAGCTGAATATTTAGATCATCTTTTCTTCCAAACTCATTTGCCTTTTGAAATAATTTTGCGGAAACTAATTCGGGATCAATTTCATAATTCCTTTTTGATTGATTAATTCCGATATTATTATTTTGGCCTTCGCGGAGTAATTCTGAATACATCAAGAATTTTTCAATTCTTCTATAAAGCCTTTTACCTGATCGATTAATTCTAAAAGCCATTTCATTAATTTCTTCTTTGGAAAGACTTTCAATATCTTCCTGCATAATTCCGGATAATCCCAAAATACTTACAAGTGGGGTTCTCAGTTCATGCGGCACCCTTTTAATTAAAATATCTTTAAATTCTTTTACTGCTGAAAGATATTTTTCGTTTTTTTTAATTCTTGAATTAATCGCATTTAGTACATCATCAATCTTGAACGGTTTCAAAATATAATCATCAGCACCCGACACCATACCATGCCTAATATCAGAATTTTCTGTTTTTGCTGTTAAAAAAATAAATGGGATAATTGAAGTTCTAGAATTCTCTTGAAGTTTTTGCAATAACTCAAGTCCATCCATCTTGGGCATTCTAATATCGCTAAGAATTAAATCAGGATCGCTATGAATTGCTAGTTCATATCCTTCCTTACCATCTTCAGCACTTAAGATTTCAAATCCTTCAGCTTCCAATAAATCTTCAAGATTTCTTCTTACATCTAATTCATCTTCTATTACTAATATTTTTTTCATAACCTATACATGTTTAATTTAATTTTTGCTCAGAGATTTTTATTTTCCATTTCATCAAGAAGTTTATTTGCCGCATCAACAGTTTCAGCTTCCATTGCAACATACCCGACTGAACGCGAACTTCGCTGCCATTGATTTGCAGTTACATAATTATTTTTAGTTACAATACGTACAGCGTTGCCAAGGCCTAATTCCTTAACCTGTCTTTGAGTTTCAACAAGCATTTGCCTAACTTGTTCTGTTGTGGGCTGACAATTTAGAATTTCAGAAATTACACTAAATCCAGGTTTAAGTTTTTTAAGCTTTGATAATAAATCATCTGACCATTCTTTTAATTCTGCTGCATCTACTTTCCCCTCAAGCATTAGGTGCATTCTGTTTTTAGCATAATTTAGTTGATTCTTGTACATATATTTTCCACCTATAATTTTGTTTAGACTTAAATGTGAATATTTAGCAAGAAATAATTTTCTTGAATCTCTAAGCTATATTCGATGATATGAAATAGATTTTATAGATTAATGTTGCAAGCGGGAGATTAGAGGAGTAAACGGGAAGAAAACATTGTTAGATTTTGAAAATATATAAAAGATCTTTGATTAAAATTATCGATAATTCTAAACTTTAATTATTCCATTTTATTTTTTCTAATAATTGCCGAAAATCTTTTACTTGAAATAAATGGTTTCTGAATATCCTTAACATAAATTTGAAAAGTTGAATTAAACCATTTTTCAATTCTAATAATGTATTCTGAATTTATAATTGTTGACCTGTGTATTCGAAGGAATTTTTTTTCCGGCAGCAAGCTTTCCCATTCTGAAATTGATTTCCTAATTAAAAATGATTTTTTATCAAACATATTTAACAGTGTATATTGATTTTCAGAATTTATGTGTACAATTTCTTTTATGGCAATAAGTTGAGGTTTGTTTTTCTCTTGAACAAATATTTTATCATCGTAATTATACTTTGATTTATTAATATTTTCGTCATTGATTACAGCATCTGATTTTAATATTTCAAATCTTTTTAATCTTGCTTTGATAGCAGTTAGTAAATCGTCAATTTTAAACGGCTTAAATAAATAATCATCAGCACCAAGCTGCATACCTTTTCTAATATCTTCTTTTTCAACTTTAGCAGTTAGAAAAATAAAAGGAATTGATTGAGTACATTTATTTACAGCCAGTTTATCGATAACGCCATAGCCATCAACTCCGGGCATAGCAATATCACAAAGTATTAAATCCGGTTTTTCATTTCTTGCAAGTTGAACGCCTGTATTTCCATCACTAGCGGTTATTACATTGTACCCTTCTTCCAAAAGAATAGTTTTAATATTTAATTGAACATCTATTTCATCTTCAACCACTAATATTTTTATTTTGCTCAATTATTCCTCGAATATTTTATTATAAAATTTATTTTTATAATTTAAATTTAACAGTGAATACAGAACCTTCACCTAATTTTGAATTAACATTTATTTCGCCTTTATGTAATTCAACTGATTGTTTGACAATTGATAAACCGAGTCCTGTTCCGGAAATTTCTCCAGAGTTTGAACATCGAAAGAACGGCTCAAAAAGATGCTGCTTATCATTTTCGGGTATCCCAATACCTTCATCGCTTACTTCGAAGATTAAATAATTTTCTTCCTTAATTATTGAAAATTTGATCTTGCCATTTTGAGGTGTATATTTAAATGCATTTGAAAGTAAGTTAGTTAGAATAAATTTCAATAATTTACGATCAATATTAAAATCTTTTTCATCCGGCTGAAAGTTAAATATAAAACCTCGTTCTTCGCGGTATATAGATTTTACATCATTAACTATTTGAGAGCAAAATTCATACAAGTCAACAAGTTCAGGCTCAAAAGTAATTTTACCGCTTTCTACACGGCTTATAGTTAATACTTCATCTAATAATTTTGTTACATAATCTACTGAGCTTTTTATCCTTCCGATATGTTCATTAATTTTTTCCGGTCCCCATTTTTTCCCGTAGCGTTCAATTAATTCCGCAGATGAAAGAACCGAAGTAAGAGGTGTTCTAAATTCGTGAGAAGTAGTAGATATAAATCTTGTTTTTAGTTCATTAAGCTCTTTTTCTTTACCGAGCGATTGCCTAAGCATCATTTCGAGTTCTTTTTGTCTTTCAAGCTGTTCCATTAAATCAGCATTCATCCGGTCAAGTTCTTCAGTTCTTGATTCTACCAATTCTTCAAGATGCTCTCGATATTTTTTGAGCTCAATTTCCGCCAATATTTTTTCAGTAATATCTTCTTTCACTGCAATATAATTTGTAATTATTCCAGACTCATCTTTAATTGGCGTGATGATTGCTGACTCCCAAAACAACTTGCCATTTTTCTTTTTATTATGGAACAGACCAGCCCAACTTTTTCCAGAAGTTAATATATTCCACATTTCATGGTATTTTTCTGCAGGTGTCTCCCCAGATTTTAATACTCTTGGATTTTGATTTATGGCTTCCTCTCTTGTGTAACCAGTAACTTCTGAAAAATAAGGATTAACATATTCAATATTTGCATCCTTATCAGTAATAATTATAGAAAGATGACTTTGCTCAATTGCAGTAGAAAGTTTATGAATTTCTTTTTCAGCAATTTTTCGGTCAGTTATATTTCTATTAAATGCTTGTATTACTTTTTCATCACCAATTTGAATTAAGGTTGCTGAGATTTCAACCTCAATTATTTTTCCGTCTTTACAATAATGCTCAACTTCAAAATTCAATGATTCACCTTCTAAAATTCGATGCAATCTTTCTTTGAATAACTTTGATGATTCAGGAGTATTAATTTTATTAATATTTGTATTTATAAGTTCATCTATTTTAAAACCATGCATTTCGGCGAATGATTCATTAACAGAAATAACATCTCCTTTTGTAGATAATGTAACTATACCTTCTCCGGCTTTTGTAAACAAAGTTTCATATCGTAAATTGCTCAAACGAAGTTGTTTTTCATTTATCTTTTGATCAGTAATATCATATAAGAAAACCAATATCTGCTGCAAGTCTTTTGAAAATGAAGCACTGACTTCAACATCGATTATTTTACCATCTTTACATTTATGTTGACTTTCAAATCGATGGAAACCAGTTTTTATTAAATACTCAATATGCTTTTTAGTTTCTTCTGGAGTTTCACTAGCTTCGACATCAGAAATAAACATATTAAGTAATTCATCTCTACTGTAACCTATCATTTCACTGTAGGTATCATTCACAAAGATAAACTTTCCATCGGAATTAACTTTCCAGAAACCGGCAATTGAAGTTGATGTAAGCAGTTTAAATTGTTCGGCAAGCAACCTTACTTCATTTTCAGCTTTTTTACGCTCTGTAATATCTTGAAGAACTACCAGTCCAGCAGGCTTACCCTTATAAATAATTCCAGTTGCAGAAACTTCAGCATCAAAAATACTTCCATCAAAGCGTATAATCTTTTCTTCAAATGGCTCAACATATTTTCCTTGAGCAACCTGATGCATTCGATTTATAACATCATATTGGCAATCAGGATGAACAATAGATAATACTAATTTTCCAATTATATCATCCTCTGACGATAAATTCATATGTTTTAAACCAGCAGAATTGACAAGAACGAATTTACCGTCTTGATAAACTGCTACACCATTTGGAATTGTATCAATAAGTTTTTTATATCTTTCTTCACTTTCCTTTAATGCTTCTGTAGCTTTTTTAGATTCAGTTATATCAGTGAAAATACAATGAGTTTGTTTAAATTTACCTGCATGGTCAAAAGCGATTTTACCTTCATAACTTGCCCAAATAGTTGAGCCATCTTTTTTCTTCATTTCAAATTGATAGTCATGACCTTCGCCAGCTTCAACAAATTTTGGAAATCTCGTTTTTATTAATTCTGCCGAATCCGGAGTCATGAATTCTCCGAAGAAATGTCCAATAACTTCTTCACGAGAATAACCAAGTGAAGAAAGCCATGTGGAATTAACATCAATAAAGCATCCATTATTATCTAGTGATTGATAACTGAGAGGCGCATTATCAAATAAAAGCTTAAATCGTTTTTCGCTTTCGCGCAATGATTCTTCAGCATGAATGCGTTCGGTGATATTTCTTGCGGCACCAAAAATCCCAATTAGTTTGTCTGATTCATCAAATAAAAATTGACGATGATCTTCAATCCAAATTGATTCTCTGGTTAATTTATGTATCATACGATAAATACTAGAATCAGGCTTTTTACTTTGTTTTTTAGTTTTTTGGTCTTTACCGGAAGTTTTGCCCAAAATGGGAATTTTACTATAAAAGATGTTGAAATTGGCATTCGACGGGAGCTTGCAGCTTCA
>DAIEML010000085.1 GCA_027349615.1 Ignavibacteriales bacterium
TTATTCTCAGGCTGGTCCAACCGGCGGCGCTGAACAGCAGCAGAGCGGTCAACAGCCTGGCGGCGAGCAGCAGCAGAAACCCAAGGATGAAAAGGAAGTTCAAGATGCTTCATACGAAGTTGTTGATGACGATAAAAAATAAATAAAGTTCATTTGGGCTTTACACTTTTGTAAAGCCCTTTATTAAAACAATTCTATTATTTAAAATTTAATTAATTAAAAAAAATATAATTAAAGGAGCTATAACTATGTCTGAATTTAAAGATCAAGTGTTGACTGAAGTTCATGATGAACTGAAACCGTGGGAAAAAGCTTTGGAGTTCGAAAGAAGCATTGCGCCTCTTGTAGATATTTTTGAAACTGAAAATGAATTTGTTCTAAAAGCAAACATGCCAGGAGTATCAAAAGATGATGTCCATCTTCAATTAGAAGAAGGAACATTAACAATTTTCGGCAAAGTTAATTTTAACGAAGATTTAAAGAAAAAATATATTCTGCATGAAACTCTTTTCGCAAATTATTCAAGAAGTTTTAAGCTTTCCGATAGTATTGATGGAACTAAGATTGATGCTAAATATGTTAACGGGCAGCTCATAGTAAATCTTCCGAAACATGATAAAGTAAAACCAAGAATTATTAATATAAACTAAAATTTTATTATTGAATTTTGCCTGTCTTTTAAAAAGGCAGGCTTTTTTATTTTAAACAACTTTGTTTGTAGATTTATTTTTAACCAATCTCATATTTTAATTATTATTAAGCTTTAATTATTTTTCGAGGCAAAATTTTTTTCCTTTTATAAAATTATTTAATGACTCAAACTTCTAAAAAGCACAGAATTATTTTTATTGATTTGATGAGAGCTTTCGCTGTTCTTCAAATGGTTCAAGGGCACACGGTGGACGTTTTGCTTTCAAATAATTATCGAGATATGAATTCCACAGTTTTTACTTTTTGGTTTTTTATGAGAGGAATGACAGCGCCAATTTTTTTGTTTACCGCCGGCACTGTCTTCACATATTTATTTAGACTTGTAGATGAACCATTTTCTAAAAATCCAAGAACCAAAAAAGGAATTAAAAGATTTTTATTACTTGTATTTTTGGGCTATATACTAAGATATCCGACTCCAACTTTAGTAAATTTTTCAAATATAACTCCGGAAGAATGGAAAACATTTTTTGCAGTTGATGTTCTGCATTTAATTGGCTTTGGAATTTTTTTCCTAATGGGCAGCATTTATATTGCTGAAAAATTTAAACTTAATGATTATGTAGTCTTTACAATTGTTGCATTAATATTCTTTGGTTTATATCAACCATTTTCAGCTATTGAGTGGTTAAAATATTTGCCTGAGGCTTTAGCCGGTTATTTTTATACCGGCAGCGGATCAAACTTTCCATTATTTCCGTGGGCTGGTTATGTAATTGCTGGTGGAGTTCTTGGAAGCTATTTAGCAAAACATCCCATGGTATTTAAATCAATTAAATTTAGTTATAGATTAGCCGCCACTGGGTTATTTTTTGTTTTGATTGCTCTAATTGGAAATGAAGTTGAAAAAGCTATTTATGGCCAAACCAATTTTTGGACAACTAGCCCCAATCTAATTTTTTATCGATTAGGAATTGTCCTTTTTCTAAATTCAATTGTTTCAATTATTGCATTAAAAGTTGAAAACATACCCAGAATTTTTATTCTAGTCGGTAGAAATACATTGTTAATTTATGTCGTACACATTACAATTTTGTACGGCAGCGCTCGGAATCCTGGGCTAATATCTATCTTTGATAAAAGTTTAAATGTTTGGTCAACTATTGGCACTGCCTTGCTAATGCTGACTGCAATGACATTGATGGTTGTTATAATACACAAATTTAAAATTCAGAATAAACAAATTGAAACTTGAAACTTTTTCAATCTAGAATAATGAACTAAAATATTAATGTTTCTTATTCGCTTTTACTTTAATTTAAACTACACAATTTTTTAATAGATAAATTCTAAATTCATTTGAGAAAATCTACATCAACTACACCAGAAATTTCTGAAGAAGAGAAAAATTTTGAGCTTTCACTTCGTCCTTTAAGAATTTCTGATTTTCTTGGGCAGCCTAAGATTATTGAAAACCTTAATGTTTTTATTTCTGCTGCTTTGAAACGCAAGGATGCATTGGATCATGTCCTTCTTACTGGACCTCCCGGATTAGGTAAAACAACATTAGCTCATATAATTGCTCACGAAATGGGAGTGAAATTAAAAATTACTTCAGGACCGGTATTGGAAAAACCTGGAGATCTTGCAGGCCTTCTTACCACGCTTGAAGAAAATTCTGTTTTATTCATTGATGAAATTCATAGACTTAGTCCTGTGGTTGAAGAATATTTATACTCAGCGATGGAAGACTATAAGCTTGATATAATGATTGACAGCGGTCCAAATGCAAGATCAGTTCAAATTAGCCTTCCTAAATATACTTTAATTGGTGCAACAACCAGAGCTGGAATGTTAACATCTCCATTGAGAGATCGCTTTGGAATAAAGTTTAGACTGGATTATTATAATTCGGAAGTGCTGAATAAAATTGTTCTACGTTCAGCTAAAATACTGAACCAAAAAATTGATGAAAAGGCTTCCTACGAAATTGCGAAACGTTCTAGAGGAACACCAAGAATTGCAAACAGACTTTTACGACGAACTAGAGATTTTGCAGATTTTGATGATAAAAAAAATATCGATATAGAAATTTCTAAAAAAGCTTTGAATGCGCTCGATGTTGATGAATATGGCCTTGATGAAATGGACAAAGAAATAATTCTTGCAATAATCGAAAAATATAAAGGCGGTCCAGTAGGACTTAATACTCTTGCGGTGGCAGTTAATGAAGATCCCGGAACAATTGAAGAAGTTTACGAACCATTCTTAATCCAACAAGGATTTATTCAAAGAACTCCGCGTGGAAGGGAAGCAACTGAATTATCTTATAAAAGATTTGGTAAAAAAAGAAATGAATTGAAAGACAATTCACTTTTCAATGATTTGTAATTTTTTATATTATTGTTCTTCTTATCAATTAAGAAACATTGCCTAGAGCAAGATTTTGTTGACGTTTAATTACACAGTTGAACAAAATTCTTTCATGAAGATTTTTTGAATCAAAATATTGTTTGGCAATAAACGGCACAACTTCCCACATAATGTCCTCATTCATTGCAAACGAATATCTATCTAAAATTGAATCATCTTTCTCTAAACAATAATGAACTATCGTATCCTCTTCCGAATTAGATTTTTTATCTGATGGTATGTTCTGATTAAATGAATTAATTCCCTCCAGATTTTCAAGCGAACCGCCAAGCCTTTTAATTTCAGATTCTGTTTTACAAATTAATTCAGTTTTTTCTTTTATATAATTTTGAAAATTTTGTTTAACCGAATTGTCCTCTAATTTTTCTATTGCTGAAACAAACAATGATCGTTCTTCTTTGCAAAGATTTAATAATTCTTTTAGAACAGTAATTGTATATTCTCTTGCAGGTTCCATTTGAATCGTCCTTTCATAAGCCGATGGTTATTTCACCATATAAACAAATCAATATCTTTTTTTTAATAAAATATTTTTAGCAAAATGGTAGCAAGACAAATTTTTCTTCTGGCGTCTCCTTCATTATAAAATTTATTTCATCGAGAAAATAATTTTTTGAATTTAATATCGGAATGATAGTAAACACAATTTAAACGGAACATTACGAAGTGGGTATTTTTTACCTAATTATTTCAGAAAGGAAAATTTTCTTAAATGTATTAGAATGTAATTCACTTGTAATTTTATTTGTTTTTACCTAGCTAAATTTTAACAATAAAATAATATTAATGATGATTTTTATTATTTGAAGATTGAATGATAATTTGCATATTTGACGAACCAATTTATTGTTTTATGAAATTAGCAAAATACTTACTTTATTTAGCGCCGATCATAATATTCATCTTAGCCATTTCTTTTAGACAATTGAACGAAGGCTCGCTTGGCTCATATACTCACCCAATTAGAATTTATTTTACACCTTCTGTTGATGCAAACAGAATATCTTTCAATGCTAAGGCTTTAACAGATTTTTTACATAAAGAAACCGGTTATTATTATACTACTGCAGTACCAGCAAGTTATATCGCTCTAGTAGAAGCTTTTGGAACCGGCAAAGTTGAAGTTGCTGCTATAAATACATTTTCATATTTAATGGCAAATGCTAAGTATGGTGCCGAAGCACGCCTTAGAATTGTTCGTGAAGGAAATGAAACTTCTTATAAAGGTCAATTTATTACAAGATACGATTCGGGAATAAACAACATAAAAGAAATAAACGGAAGAAGCATGGCTTATGTTGATCCTTCATCAACATCAGGTTATATTCTTCCAAAAGCAATGCTGGATAGTTTGGGAGTTAAACCCAGCGAAACTGTGTTTGCAATGCGGCATGACAATGTTGTAATTATGGTTTATCAAGGCCAAGTAGACGCTGGCGCAACTTATTATGCACCGCCGGATTCCGCAACAGGAGAAATTATGGATGCAAGAATGAGAGTGTTAAAACAATTTCCTGATGTTGCAAAGAAAGTTAAAATTATCGGCTTCACTCAAGATATTCCAAACGATCCTTGGGTTTTTAGAAAAGATATGAAAGAAGAAATGAAGAATAAAATAATTAATGCTCTTCTTGATTTTGTAAAAACACCAGAAGGTAAAAAATCTTTGTTCGATATTTATGATATTACCGGCTTGATTCGAACGAAAGACAGCGATTATGATGGACTTCGTAAATTATTGGAACAACAACACATCAATTTTGAAGATTTAATGAAGAAATAAATGCTATTAAAAGTTCAAAACTTACATAAGATTTATAAAAGCGGAACTCATGCTCTAAAAGGAGTGAGTTTCGAAGTAGAAGAAGGCGAATTCCTTGTCGTTATCGGATTAAGCGGTTCCGGAAAATCAACTTTGCTTAGATGCATTAACAGATTGATTGAGCCAACTTCAGGAATTATAGAATTCCAAGGTAAAGACATTACTCACATAAAAGGTGAAGAACTTCGCCTGGCTAAAATGAAAATTGGAATGGTCTTTCAGCAATTTAATTTGATAAAAAGGAAATCAGTTTTATCAAATGTAATCAACGGAAAGCTTGGTTCACTAGGAACTTTCGAATCAATATTGGAAAAATATTCTGATGAAGTTTACGCAGAGGCTTACAAATGTCTTGATACTGTCGGAATTACCGACAAAGCAAAAATTCGTGCGGACTCTCTTAGCGGCGGGCAGCAGCAGCGTGTTGCAATTGCCAGAAGTTTAATGCAAAATCCAAAATTACTTTTGGCAGATGAACCCGTTGCATCTCTCGATCCGGCAACTTCAAATTCTGTAATGCAGTATTTTGAAAAAATAAATAAAGAGCTTGGAACAACAGTAATTTGCAATCTTCACTTTCTAAGTTTAGTAAGAAGATATGCTTCTCGAGTAATAGCTTTAAGAGCCGGAGAAATTATCTATGAAGGAGCTCCACGGGATATTGATGAAAATTGGTTTAAAACTATTTATGGAGAAGAAGCAGTAGAGGTTGAAATAAGATGATAAAAGAACCAGAATTAGAAATTCATCCGCAAAACATTATTGAAGAAAATAAGAAACGCGAACATAAATACAATTTGTATAAAGCAATTCTGCTCGATATCTTTTTTGTCTTCTATAGCATTCTCGTTGTTCAAAGGGCGATTTATTATAAATTCTTTTTAGACTTAAGAGAACTCCCATTTTCATGGAATGAAATAATTCTTTTATTCATAATCAGTGTTATTATTGGTGCGTCTTGGGCAATTTCAAGAACTTCACTTTCTTGTAAGTTATTTGGAATTGCAAAAGAAAATAAAGCTACAAAATGGTCAGTTGAAATTTTCGCTTGGTTCCTTTTTGATATTACATTTATAGCAGGCTGGGTTGTTACAAAAATATCTATTGTTAGTTTGTTTAGCAGCGAAGGATTACAAGGTGCAGAAAGATTATTCAGCGCATTGTTTCATCCGCAGTTCGGAATTTTTGATGACGCACTTTTTGCAATGATTGAAACCATTTATATAGCGTTGGTTGCAACTTTAATTTCAATTCCGCCTACGCTTCTCATCAGCTTTTTTACTGCAAGAAATTTGATGAAAGAAAATAAAATAAGTTTTGCAGTTTATTACGTGCTCAGAATAATTTTAAATTTTGTAAGATCAATCGAGCCGCTTATTTGGGCGATCATCTTTTCTGTGTGGGTTGGCATTGGACCGTTTGCCGGAATGATTGCATTGCTTGTGCATACAATTGCTTCAAATGCAAAGCTATATTCTGAAGCGATTGAAAGTATTGAAGAAGGTCCGGTTGAGGCAATAACGGCAACCGGTGCAAATAAAGTTCAAGTTGTTTGGCATGCAGTAGTTCCACAAATTGTATTGCCGTTTCTGTCATTTACAATTTATCGTTGGGATATAAATGTTAGAATGGCAACAATCATCGGTTTAGTTGGCGGCGGTGGAATTGGAACTATGCTGATGCAATATCAAGGACTTGCACGTTGGCGTGAAGTCGGCTTAATCGTTTTGATGATTGCATTTGTTGTTTGGGTTATGGATTATATCAGTGCGAAAATTAGAGAAGCGATTTATTAAGATAAAATATTAGTTTAATAAATTACCTATATATTTCATTAAGATATCTTTCATCTCAATACTTTTTTGAGGATTGCTTAATGTTTGTATTCGTAAACTCAAACTCAATCCCCAGCTTTTTAAAACTATAAAATTTGGCAGCAGCCCATCAATATTTTTATTCCCTGCTTTAATCAAAACTGCTTTGATTATTTCTTCTTCATCATTGAATAATTTTTTGATGAAGTTTAACTCGTTTTCAAATCCTTTATCATCCAGAGTTTTAACAAATGAATCAGCAATGAGTTTATATCTTTGAGAAATATTTTCCTTTGATTTGAAATACTCAAGGAAGCGTTCTTGCAAAGGGATTTCTTCTTTGGCAAAAATAATTTTAACTTCTTCTAAGAATTGTGAACCCTCATAATCAAGAACTGAAAAGAAAAGATCTTCTTTGGATTTGAAGTAGCCGTAAATTGTAGCTTTGCCTATTCTCAAGTCGCGGGCAATTTCATTTAAAGTAGTTTTATTAACTCCATGCTTATCAAAGCGTTTTACTGCTGCTTTAATTATCTGAAGCTTTCTTTCCTTTTCCAATTCAATTTCTCAAAATTTCTTAAGCGAAAAATAGTAATTAAAAATCGTATTGGAAAACCAATTGGACCAAATAAGATATTTAAAAAATATTTATTTCAATTGAAGGACTTTACTGCTTTGCCAGCAGAAATTAAATTAATAAAAAGCCTGTATGCGCCTGGAACTCCAGCCGGAAGTTCTCTGAACCAAACGTAACCGGTGTAAATAAAAATTCCTTTGCCATATTGAGTATAAATTAAACCGCCAGGCAGAGGATCTTCTCCGGGATCGTGGCAAGCAATAAGAGTTTTGTAATGTTGATCCCAGCTATCTGCAAAATAAATTCCGCGCTCTTGAATCCATCCGTCAAAATCTTTGTCGGTAATTTTATTCGGGAAGTTTAACAAAGGACTTTCAGAATCAATGACCGAAACTTTTGAAGTTTCATCAGTTACTCTTTTGTTTGCAATGTGAAATGGATATGGACCAATTTTGTCAGTAACTAAATCAAAATTTTTATTGTATTGAACAACCAGCGTTCCGCCATTCTTCACATAATCAAGAAGCTTCGGCTGTTCATAAATCATTTCCGGTTTAGTATTGTAAACTCGAACGCCAGTAATTATAGCATCATATTTTGATAAATTTCCATTTGTAATATCTTTATCAGTTAACATTGTTACGTTATAACCCAGTTCCTCAAGATCTTTTGGAACATCATCTCCCGGACCCATTATATATCCAATATTATTTACGACTTTTTTGACATCAAGTCTTATCAATTTAGTTTCAGCTTTTGGAAATAAAGTCTGAACTGGAATATGAGAATAATTTAGAGTAATCATTCCATCATTTATAATTTTATTCCCAACTTCAACTTGCGCCGTCAATTCTTCATCGGAGCTATTTGCCGGCGGCTTTACTAAAAATGAAACCGGCAATTCATCATGTTTGTGAATAAGAGTGAAATCTTTTTGTTGAGTTTCTACAATCCAATCTTTTGGCACATTAAGTTTTACAATTCCGGAAACATTATCTTCGTTAGCGATCAAATTTAGATTAACTTGTCTAGCACTGTCATTTGGAAAAAGATATTCTTCATTTTCAATATTAACAGCAACCGGAGGAACAATAACAAATCGCCTAAATTCCTGCCCAGCAACCGGATCAGTCCATTTATAATTTACCGGAATTGTGAATTCGAGATTTTGACCATTTATTGAAACATCAAAAATTGTTTTTAGCGGAGGATCGTTTTCAGCTTTGCCGATAAGCTGCTGATCATTTATTGTATAATCACCAATAGTAGGTTTATTCACTAACCA
Source organism: Ignavibacteriales bacterium (assembly GCA_027349615.1). The sequence continues at coordinate 8,583 of DAIEML010000085.1, forward strand.
ATAAGGCTGGGAATAAGATTCATCCTCAGGAATTTTTAAATCGGACGTAATACTTACAAGCTTTTCATTTTCTAATTTGGTACTAAAACTGCTTTGATTTGTTTGAAAAGTTGTTTCAGCATTTTGCAAGACGAATGGTAGATTTGAACGATTAATTATTTCTGATGTAACTTTTATATTTTGTCCTGGAACTGCTGAGTAATCGCTAGCATTTGATTCAATGAACATTCCAGCACAAGATCTGATAACATTTGCCAATTCTTTTTTCTTAAGAGGAATCCAATAATCATCATTAAGATTATCCATTTCTTTATAAGCTTTTAACAAAATTGGAATTATATCAGCCGGATGTTCCGCATTAAATTTTTTATCGGCTTCAGAAACGGTGATAATAAAGTCGCGAAAATCCGAAGCCACGGTTTCCAAAGCCAGATAGAAATTTTTTTTCCAGACAGGCTGCGGTTCATTAAAAATAA
>DAIEML010000086.1 GCA_027349615.1 Ignavibacteriales bacterium
TCCACATAGAATATTCAACAGAAAATAAGCTAGTGAATATAGTTCTAACAAAAGCAAAAACAACGTATATCAAGTTAAACCATGTATATCCGGTACCTAAAGCATAAGCAGGCATACCACAAAATATTAAAGGATCCCACAAAGTAAAACCAGAACCATGATTATCAACATAAGATCTCATGCTTCTGCTTGAAATTATATCCCCGGATTCAAATGTCTTTCCACCAAAGTAGAGAGGATTTAAGAATGCCATGAAGAGAATTATGATTACAAGTATAACCGCTAGAAGATGATATTTCTGCGGAAGAATTTCTTCCAGCTTAAATTTTGAGAGCAGCGTCTCTTCAGCTTTCTTTTGTTTTATGTTCTTAATTGTCTTTGCCATCCAGCCACCATTTAGTGAAATTAAAGTTTAAAATTATTTCCTAACAATAAAATTAACTCCAGCTCCAACCTTGTTGCTGCCGGAATAATCGATGTACATCATTAAAAAAGTAAACGGTAATGTAACCAGATAATACACCGGTAAAACTATGAAAAATATTTTAGAGATGTTAAGCAGCTGCATCGGATATTTAATCCCGAGCCGCCAGGCTTTATCTCCCCAGAAACCGTATGTATACCTCGACCTGTAGACTTTAAATCCAAGCGGAACCAGCTTTGATTCCAGGTCTTGAAATGAATAACCTTCCCGCGCATGTTCGCTGATAAAGCTTTCGCCTTCATCATCATGTACGTCACTGCCGCCGTATATTGATGGTGTGTTGATCAATAAATATCCGCCCGGCTTTAACGCTCTGTAAAAATTTTGGAAGACTTTTACGTCGTCGACAATGTGTTCCATTACGTCTACGGAAACGATCAGATCAAATTTATTCTCGTGGTTAATTTCAGTAAGATCTTCAATCCCGAATTCCACTTTGTAATAATTTCTTCTCCGGAAAAATTCTTTACAGTCGTTTATCCATTTTTCTTTTACGTCAATGGCATAGATATTATTCGGCTGAAGCTTCTTTGCCATAAAGTAAGAATATTGCCCGTAGCCCGTGCCGGCATCATAAATTGAAATTTCTTTATCTCCTAAAACTTCCCGCAAGTTCCTTAACTCTCTTCGGACGTACCAGGAGCGGAGGAACATCGTATCTAGAAGTTTATAAAAAATTACCCGGAGTGTCGGGTACTTCCTTATTAAATTGGCAAATATGTCTTTTATCGGATCGTAGTACATAATGTTATTTCATAATTTCCGCCAGAAGCGGATCAGCTTCTACTGAAAAAATTCCAAAATGATTTTGTTAAAAAGTATAATTGCCCGATTGTTATTGCCGGAAGCTTTGAAATAACAATTCAACAATTAATCTAACACCCAAATTAATTTTCTACAAGCTTATGAATTCCGTCAACAAACTTCTTCCACGAATATTTTTCAGCTTCATCACCAATGTTCTTAACAAATTTTTCTTCTCGATTTTCGAGGTAGAATTTCTTTATTGCACCGGCAAGTGCTTCGGGATTTTCTTTCTCAACAATAAATCCGGTCTTCCCGTCTTCTATTACCTCACCGAGTCCGCCAACGTTTGTTGCAATTACCGGCTTTCTGAAGTTCATTGCTATCTGAACAATGCCGCTTTGTGTTGCGTCCCGGTATGGTAAAATGATGCAATCGGCTGCCGAAAAATAATACTTTACTTCCGAAGTAGGAATAAAATCTGTGAACCACAAAAGATTTTCTTTTATGTTAAGTTCATCGGCAAGCTTCAAATACTTTTCCCGGTTCGAATAAAACTCACCTGCAACTATAAGCTTCAAATTTATTTCATCTTTGAGAAGCTTTAAAGAATTGAAAAGGACATCAAGCCCTTTATAGTCTCTGATGAATCCGAAAAACAAAATTAATTTGTTTTCCTTTAGCTTTAAGTGATTTTTAGCTTCAATCTTTTCTACTGGTAAACCGAAGTTTGAATAGATTGGGTGAGGAAGTACTTTATTTTTCGCATCCGGCTTTAGGCTCAAGAGATCGTTTTTAACTTTCTCCGAAAGTAACACAAAATAATTAACAGCTTTGAAGAAATATTTTGTTAAGGCAATGTCTCCGGGTTTCTTTTCGTGCGGGATTACATTGTCGCAGATCGTTAGCACTTTTGTCACCGAATTCTTTTTTGCAATTCTTGAGACTGTTCCGAAACAAGGCGCGAAGAACGGCATCCAGTATTTGAAAATCAGCAATTCCGGTTTTTCTTTTCTAATCATCTTACCGACTTTAATCCAGTTTAAAGGATTTATTGAATCGACAAGAACTTCGGTAGGAATTTTTTCAACCGTGTCACCGGATTCAAGCTGAGACTTTCCTGGAAATAAAATTGATGGGTACTGCCTTTTAAAGGTAATTACTTTTACTTCGTTTTCTTTCGACAATTCATTAAAAAGAAGACCGACAAAATGCGCTATTCCTCCTCTAAGCGGATATGAAGTGGATAGAATGATTATTTTCATTCTTCAAGCGATCGATTAGATTTTCGTCTAATACAAATTCCGTCCAAAAAGCATTGCGATAACGGCAGGAACTCTTCTCCTCAGAAATTTTAACCTTTGTCTTTTACAATATATTCTTCTTCGCGAATCGAACTTCTAACCAGCATCTCGCCGAGCAAGCCCACACTGAACAATTGAACACCGACAATTATAAGCAGCATACCGAGGAATAACATCGGTCTGTTGCTTAGAGGCTTTCCCATTATCCAATCGTATGTTAAATAGCCGTTGACTATCAAACCGATTATGAATGACATCGCCCCGAAGAATCCAAAGAAATGCATCGGTCGCTTAATGTACCGCGTAGAAAAGATAACTGTTATTAAATCAACAAAGCCTTTGAAGAACCTTGAGATGCCGAATTTAGTCTTTCCATATCTTCGCGGATGATGAACCACTGTAACTTCTGCAACCGAAAATCCTTCCCAGTCTGCAAGTACCGGCAAATAGCGGTGAAGTTCGCCGTAAACTTTTAGATTGTCGGTCACTTCGCGCCTGTAAGCCTTCAACCCGCAGTTGAAATCGTGGATCTTTATCCCGCTCATTATCCTTGTAACAAAATTGAAAAACTTGGAGGACTGTTTTTTAATAAACGGATCGTGGCGTTTTTTCTTCCAGCCGGAAACTAAATCGAATCCTTCACTCAGCTTCTTCAGAAGATTAGGTATTTCATTCGGATCATCCTGAAGGTCTGCATCCATTGTAACCACAACGTCGCCGGTTACCTGCTTAAATCCAATGTTCAAAGCAGCGGACTTGCCGTAGTTCTTCTTAAAGCTTATGTATTTGAAACGTCTGTCCTGCTTGCAAATATCTCGAATAATTTTTAATGATTTGTCTGAGCTTCCGTCATCAACAAAAATAACTTCAAAGCTTAAATCGATCGTCTTAAGAGCTTTTCTAATTTCATTTGTTAAAGGATTAAGAGATTCTTCTTCATTATAAAGTGGGATTACGATTGATAACTTCTTAAATGCTGTCCGTTCCTGCTGCTGCTGCTGTGGCTTGTAATATTTTCTTCTTCTATAATAATATGGTTTTCGAAATCGATTTTTAGCTACATTATCATTTGAGTCATTGTTCTGTTGAATTTGACCACTTTTATTTACATCTGTTCCAGTATTTATATTTTCGTCCAACTATTTTGCCATTTTGTTATTTATTCGATGATAAAATTAACGTAATAATTCGTTAAAAACAATTTAAACTGTTTTAACAAATATAATGAATACAATTAATTACTAGAAGAAACTCTCTAAAAATTGATATCTAAAGCATAAAGAAGAAATTCAATCTTGACATTTTTGTACAGATAGGTTAGGTTTGAATGTAATTTTCAAATGCTTTTACTCGTTTGAGGTGTTGTAAACTGATTTTGAGTAAGATTTAGATTTTGAATAAGGAATTTTAATGAGTACTGAAGTTAATCAAATAGAAGAGTTAGCGAATAAAGAATATAAGTATGGATTTGTCAGCAATGTAGAGGCTGAAACTTTTCCAAAAGGATTGAACGAGGAAATAATTCGTCGTCTTTCTGCTGTTAAAGAAGAACCGGATTTCATGCTTGAATGGCGGCTTAAAGCTTACAGGCATTGGCTTACAATGAAAGAACCGAATTGGGCTAATATTCATTATGAACCGATCGACTACCAGGAAATTTCATATTATTCGGCTCCAAAGAAAAAACCAAAGCTGAACAGTTTGGGAGAAGCCGATCCGGAATTAGTTAAGACTTATCAGAAGCTTGGAATCTCTCTTGAAGAACAAAAGATTTTTGCCGGGGTTGCTGTAGATGCAGTTTTTGACAGTGTTTCAGTTGCAACGACATTCAAAGAAAAGCTTGGAGAGCTTGGAATTATTTTTTGCTCGATGTCCGAAGCAATAAAAAATCATCCTGATCTTGTTAAGCAATATCTGGGAAGTGTTGTCCCTAGCACCGATAATTTTTTTGCAGCCCTTAATTCTGCCGTATTTAGCGACGGTTCGTTCGCTTACATTCCAAAAGGCGTTCGCTGCCCGATGGAACTTTCAACTTATTTTAGAATAAACGCTGCAAACACCGGACAATTTGAGCGGACCCTAATTGTCGCCGAAGAAGGCGCTTACGTCAGCTATCTTGAAGGCTGCACGGCTCCTATGCGCGATGAGAATCAGCTTCACGCAGCAGTTGTAGAATTGGTCGCACTTGATAATGCTACAGTCAAATATTCTACTGTTCAGAACTGGTATCCCGGTGATAAAAACGGCAAAGGCGGTATTTACAATTTTGTAACAAAGCGCGGAATGTGCAAAGGTATTAATTCTAAAATCTCATGGACGCAAGTAGAAACCGGTTCGGCAATTACATGGAAATATCCAAGCTGTCTTTTAATTGGAGATAATTCGATCGGCGAATTTTATTCTGTAGCTGTTACAAATAATTATCAGCAGGCAGATACCGGTACAAAGATGATTCACATGGGAAAGAATACGAGAAGTACAATTGTTTCGAAAGGAATTTCTGCCGGTAAGAGCAACAACAGCTACCGTGGTCAAGTAAAGATTATAAGAAAAGCGGACAACGCCAGAAATTTCTCCCAATGCGATTCTCTTTTGATCGGCGATAAATGCGGCGCGCATACGTTTCCATATCTTGAGATAAACAATCCGACAGCGCAGATGGAACACGAAGCGACTACTTCAAAAATTGGTGAAGATCAGATATTCTATCTGAATCAGAGAGGAATTTCCCGCGAAGATGCGGTTAATCTAATTGTCAATGGTTATTGCAAAGAAGTATTTAAAGAACTGCCGATGGAATTTGCAGTTGAAGCGCAAAAGCTGTTGAGCGTAAGTCTTGAAGGAAGTGTTGGATAAAGATCCAAATAAAAATTATTAATTAAAAAATTTAATCAGGAAAAAGGATGTTAGAAATTAAAAACCTTCATGCGAGCATTGAAGGAAAAGAAATATTAAAAGGAATAGATTTTAGAGTTAATGCCGGTGAAGTTCATGCTATAATGGGACCAAACGGAAGCGGCAAAAGCACTCTGGCGCAAGTTCTTGCAGGAAGACAAGAATATGAAGTAACAAAAGGCGAAGTAGTATTCGAAGGCAAAAATCTTTTGGATTTATCGCCCGAAGACAGAGCGCGCGAAGGAATATTTTTGGCATTTCAATATCCGGTAGAAATCCCAGGCGTGAGCAACACAAATCTTTTAAAGACGGCTTTAAATGAAATCAGAAAGTACAGAGGGCTTGAACAACTTGATGCAATGGAATTTCTAACTCATTTAAAAAAGAAGTCAAAGCTTGTGGAAATGGATCAAGCTTTATTAAGCAGAGCTGTGAACGATGGATTTTCCGGCGGCGAAAAGAAACGGAATGAAATTTTGCAGATGGCTGTTCTTGAACCTAAGCTTTCGATTTTAGACGAGACTGATTCCGGTTTGGACATTGATGCACTTAGAATTGTCGCCAACGGAGTGAATAAATTAAAATCTCCGGAAAGAGCTACAATTGTTGTAACCCACTACCAGAGACTGCTGAATTATATCGTACCGGATTTCGTTCACGTTCTTTATAACGGAAAGATCGTAAAATCCGGCGGTAAAGAATTAGCTCTTGAGTTGGAAGAGAGAGGTTACGACTGGCTTAAAGAACAGAAGGAACTCGTATAGCAATGAGTCAGATTTTAGACGTAAAAAACTGGTATATAAAAAACTTCGAGAAGTTCGAAAACAGTCTTAACGGCGGAAGCGCAAAGCCGATTCATCAGATTAGGCGCGAGGCAATCTCTAATTTTTCTAAGTTGAATTTTCCAACCACGCATGATGAAGACTGGCGGTTTACCAGCATTGCGCCGCTTCTTAAATATAATTTTGAGCCTGGAGAACTTAAAGATGTTAAAGCTTCGCAAGTAAGAAAATTTTTATTTAAGGATATTAAAGGCAGCGTTCTAGTTTTTGTTAACGGACATTTTGTACCTGCACTTTCTGAAATAAAAAAATATCCGGACGGAATTATAGTTGGCAGCATTTCCGAAGAGATTAAAAATAATTCTTCGGTTATTAACCGGCACTTCGGTAAATACGCTAATTACCGCGAGCAGATTTTTACTGCGCTAAGCACAGCGTTTACAACCGACGGAGCTTTTGTTTACGTTCAGGACAGTAAAACAATTGAAGAACCGGTACAAGTTTTATTTATTACTTCTTCTTCGGGCAAGAAAATTATTTCTCAGCCCCGGAATTTGTATGTCACCGGTAAAAATTCTTATACAGCTATTATTGAGCGTTATGTTTCGCTTGATGAAGGAATATATTTTACGAACGTTGTTACCGAAATTGCTGCCGGTGAAAACTCCAAGCTGGAACATATTAAGCTGCAGGAAGAAAATCATAACGCTTTCCATATTTCGAGGACGGAGGTTGATCAAGAAAGAGCGAGCAACTTTATTTCTCATTCAATTTCGTTCGGAGGAGAGATTGCTCGTCACGATATTAATTCGCGCTTTAATGCTGAAGGCGGCGAATGCTCTCTTAATGGAATGTACTTGATAACCGGCGAACAGCTTTATGATACTCATTCGCTGATAGATCATGCAAAGCCTTTCTGCAACAGTCATGAAAATTACAAAGGCATACTCGATGATAATTCCCGCGGTGTGTTTAACGGGAAAGTAATTGTCAGACGCGATGCACAAAAAACAAATGCTTTCCAGGAAAATAAAAACATTATCCTTTCCAGCGGTGCTCTTGTCAATACAAAACCGCAATTAGAAATTTTTGCCGACGATGTTAAATGCAGCCACGGCGCAACAATCGGGCAGCTTAATGAAGATTCATTGTTTTATCTAAAGTCTCGCGGAATAGGCGAGGAAAAGGCGAAAGCAATTTTGATCCACGCTTTTGCCAGCGATGTGGTTAAAACAATAAAAGTTGAACAAGTAAAAAATTATCTTGAAGAAATTTTAGAAAAAAGATTTAACAAATAGAGTTAACGAGTGAATAAGACAGCAGTAAATAGCGAACAAAGAATTTTCGAACTGGAAAAAATTCGAGCCGACTTTCCGATTTTGAAGACAATCGTACACGGCAAACCGTTGTGTTATCTGGATAATGCAGCGACAACTCAGAAGCCGCAGGCTGTTATCGATAAGCTGGTTGAATATTACTCATCGATGAATGCAAATATTCATCGAGGTGTCCATTACCTTAGCGAAATTTCAACCAAGGCTTATGAAGATTCAAGAATTAAAATTAAAAATTTCATAAATGCCGCGAGTGAAAAAGAAATAATTTTTACTAAAGGAACTACCGACTCAATTAATTTAGTAGCTACTTCCTTTGGCAGAAGCAAGCTTAAAGCCGGCGATGAAATAATTATTACAGGCATGGAACATCATTCGAGCATTGTTCCCTGGCAAATAATTGCCGAAGAGAAAAACTTGAAACTTAGAGTTGTCCCAATTACCGACGAGGGAGAAATTAATTTTGAAGAATTTGTAAAAATGATAAATGAAAGAACCAAACTGGTTTCGGTAGTTTATGTTTCAAATTCTCTTGGTACAATAAATCCCGTTGAAAAAATTATTGAGGCTGCTCATAAAGCCGGAGTACCGGTTTTACTGGATGCTGCACAGGCGATTCAGCATCTTCATGTAGACGTTCAAAAGCTCGATTGTGATTTTCTTGCATTCTCCGGACATAAAATATACGGTCCAACCGGTATCGGAATTCTTTACGGAAAAGAAAAGCTTCTTAACGAGCTTCCTCCGTATCAAGGCGGCGGTGATATGATTTCCAAGGTAACATTTGAGGAAACAACTTTTAACTCTCTGCCTTATAAGTTTGAAGCCGGTACCTCAAATATTGCCGGTGCAATAGCGCTCGGAACCGCGATTGATTACGTCTCAAGTGTCGGAATTGAACCAATTGCAAAACACGAAAGTGAACTTCTTAATTATGCTACTGAAAAAATTTCCGAGTTGTCTGAAATAAAAATTATCGGACGCGCAAAAAAGAAGAGCAGCGTACTCTCTTTCGTAATAGATAATATTCATCCGCATGATGTCGGAACGTTTTTGGATTTTGAAGGCGTTGCAATTCGTACCGGACATCATTGTACTCAGCCTGTAATGGACAGATATAATATTCCGGCGACGTCGCGCGCTTCTTTCGCAATATACAATACCAAAGATGAAGTTGATGTCCTTGTTAAAGGAATAAAAAAATTAATAGAGGTTTTTAATTAATGGATGCAGATCTAAAAGAATTATACCAGCAGGTAATACTGGATCATAATAAAAATCCGCGAAATTTTAGGAAGTTAGAAAATGCGAATCATTTTGCTGAAGGCTACAATCCATTGTGCGGCGACAAGCTAAATGTTTATGTTGATGTAGAAGATGGGAAGATAAAAGATAATTCATTTCAAGGATCAGGCTGTGCAATATCAAAA